>NZ_JDWI01000016.1:0-133225 GCF_012932765.1 Rhizobium sp. 57MFTsu3.2 | reverse complement strand
GAGCATCGGCTGACCAAGCCCTACCATCCTTGGACGAACGGCCAGGCCGAGCGGATGAATCGAACCATCAAGGACGCCACCGTCAAGGTCTACCATTATGACGACCTGGAAAGTCTCAAGGCCCATGTCCTGGCCTTCGTCACTGCTTACAACTTCGCCAAACACCTCAAGGCGCTCCGATGGCGAACGCCCTATCAAGCAATCTGCAACGCCTGGACAAGGGACCCGTCAATCTTCAAAATCAATCCGCACCATCTCATTCCGGGACCACACACCTAGCCCTGTAGCGAGGCGCCGAGCAGCAGTGCGCCCATGGCAATCACCAGCAGGGCGCCTAGGATTTCGATCGTATTCCCGATCCACACCGACGCGGCTGAGCCGCGCCCGGCGAGGCGCATCGCAGTGCCTTTGGCAGTGACCGCGAGCGTTGCCAGCATCGCGACCGTTATCGCGGTGCCAAGCGACATCGCGATCACCGATAGCACGCCGCCGAGATAGAGGCCGTTCAGCAGCGAGAATGTCATGACCAGCAGCGCGCCCGAGCAGGGGCGTAAGCCAACGGCGATGATGGCCGACCAGGCTTCGCGGACATTGAACTTCTCGGCCTTGAGCAGGGACGGATCGGGCATGTGCGATTGGCCGCAGGTCTCGCAGGCCATGCCGGCAATGAACTTGTGCCCGGCTCTGAGCGCCTGTGCTTCACCGAAGGCGTAGCTCGAACCTTGCTTCTGCGCTGCATTGTCCTGCCAGTCCAGCATCATGCTGACGGGGCCAGACGACGTTGCCATGACCTCACGGCGTGGCATGCCTGCAATGATCCCCCGCAGCTTGCGGAACAACAGCCAGCAACCGAAGAGGATGACCAGGATGAAGCTGGCAATCTCCATCGCCTGCGTCGCGGCCGTCAGGCTTATGCCGGTGCCGCGCAGCACCAGCCATGCACCGCCGACAAGTGCGATTGCGACAAATCCCTCGAGGAAGGCGGAGACGAAGGAGATGGATACGCCGCGTTTCAGCTCGATCTCATTGGCGATCATGTAGGAGGAGATAACAGCCTTACCGTGCCCGGGGCCGGCGGCGTGAAAGACGCCATAGGCGAAGGAGAGGCCGATCAGCGCCCAGAGATGCCAGGAATCCGCACGCATGGCTCGCAGCGCACCCGTCAGGGCACGATAGAAGGCCTGCTGCTGTGCATTGACATAGAGGAGGAGGGGAGCAAGCGGGCCGCCCGTCGGCTGGAAGCTCGGTTCCGATGTGCCGATGCCGAGCGGCGACTGCGCATGCGCAACGGCCATGCCCGCGACCAGCACGAATGCGGCGCCGAGCGCAATCGGCCGAAGCCGGTGTCTCAGCATGTGAGATCCAGTCGCGTCGCGAAGAGCTTCGACATGTTCGTCCCCGTCGGGTCGTTGAAGAAAGCGTCGGTCAAGGACTGCTTGTTCTCGGCGATCACCTGGTCGGCATCGGGGCGGACGACCTGGTGCTTGCAACTTTTGAACCGGTCGCCGACCAGAACCAGCTCGTTGTCGGTCGGGAAGTCGATCGAGGTGTAGAGCGTCGGGTCGTAGACACCGAAGGTAAGGCCTCCCTTGAGCGGCATCTTTTCTGCCGGCTTGACGGCGAAGAACATCAGCAACTGACCCTGCTTGTAGTCCACATGGATCAGGTCGGGCTTCTCGACCTTTATATTCTTACCGTTCATCGTAAGGTTCATGTAGTAGTCGTAGTCGACCAGCGAATCCCGCACGGTCTTGCCGACCTCGGCCAGCTCGTTCGGGTCCAGCTTCAGATCGGTGTTCTTGTCGAAATCCATCACGACGGACGACGAGAATACCTCGTCGAAGCGCCAGACGTTGCGCAGTTCAGCAACGTTGCCGTCGTCATCGGCGACGACCTCCAGCCGCGCTTCGACAAACACATGCGGGTGTGCAAAGGCTGCGGCTGGCAAAAGCGACAGGAGCGACGCCATCAGGAATGTCGATTTCTTCATGCGTGCTCTTACTGCGGGATCCCAAACTCACCTGATTCCTCGCCAGTAAATGGGACGGAATTGGGACCGGCCCCAGACGGGAAGCGGTCAGGAATGCTTCTTGAACCAATTGTGAAGGTAGTCGACGAAGATGCGGACCTTGGCCGGCAAGTAGCGGCGATGGGGGTAGACGGCATAGATACCGCGATCGGTCGGAATGTAATCGTTGAACAGCGTCACCAGCTCGCCGCTCTCGATCGGCTTGCGGGCGATGAAATCGGGAATCAGCGCGACGCCGATGCCTGACAGTGCGGCGCGCAGCGTCGCATGTGGGCTGTTGACCTCCATGGGGCCTGTCACCGCAACGGCAAAAGATGTGCTGTCCGGATTGTAGAAGCGAATGCTGCCCTGGCTGCGCGAGTTGGTGTCGACGATGAAGGGGACGTTCGACAGATCCGATGGGTGGGCAAGATCCGGATGGCGCTCCACGAAGTCGGGTGTCGCGCAAAGATGGACGCGGAAATCCGAGATCTTGCGGGCGATCATGCCGGAGTCCTCGAGCTTGGTCACGCGAATGGCGACATCGAAGCCTTCCTCGATGAGATCGACGAATCGGTCGTCCGCGGCGATCTCCAGCGCGAGATCCGGGTTTTCCTTGGCGAAGTCGATCAGCGACTGGCCGACCTCGGCATCGACGAAGGTGCGTGGCACCGAGACCTTCAGTCGGCCCTTCAGTTGGGCGTTATTCTCGCGCACGAGATCGGCGAGGTTGTCGATCTCCTTCAGGATGTCGGATGCCGTGCGGTAGTAGGTATGACCGGCCTCGGTCATGGAGAATTGGCGGGTCGTCCGGTTCAGCAGCAGGGCGCCGAGTTCGTCCTCCAATTCACGCACATATTTCGACAAAAGCGCCTTGGAGCGGCCGGTGCGCCTCGCCGCAGCCGAAAAGCCTTCTGCTTCAACGACATCGATGAAGGCGCGGATGCGGGTGAGGGTGTCCATGACGATCTCCTGAAAAAGCGCCGAACCACCATTCAAATCAGTCGGTTGCGGGCCGTTTTACCACGTTGAACAAATTGCGGTGTATTGTTCAAATATTTTCTGCCGGGAGATGCGAAAAAACCGCTTGATTATGACGGCGAATATTCCTATCTCGTGGTCAGCCCAAAGTCGCACGTGCCCATGGGTGTCCGCCGAACCCTCGAATTGGTGAGGAAATCGGTAAGGTACCTGGAATTAACCCCTCCAGTCGCTATTCTGGCCAACCGGAAAATGCGAGGACGCCTGAAGCAACGACGGTGCGGGCCTTTTTGTTCTCTCCCTGCTTTCCATCAGCGGGGGTTACTGAAGAGGCACACCTTCATTGCCGGAAGTGCGGTAGGGAACTCCCTCCAATCCATGGCAGACAAAGCCGGATCCATGTCGCTTTCGCGGCGTTGATCCATCATTTGCGCTATCAAGCGCTTGCTAAGGTTCCGGGGTCTCCACCGGCTGGTTCCTATGCGAGCGATTGATTGCCCTTTGTCCTCCGGTTTTCCGGAGCTCTGGAATTGGAAGAGGGAATCGATATGACCACCCAGCGCATCCGCGACTTTCTCGCAACCCGACGTCCCGACGGTCCCTGCCTCGTGGTCGACCTCGACGTCGTGCGCGATAATTTCTCTGCTTTCCGTCACGCCATGCCGGACAGCGCGATCTACTACGCCGTCAAGGCAAACCCGGCTCCGGAAGTCCTGAAGCTGCTCGCCGACATGGGCTCGAGCTTCGATTGCGCGTCAGTCGCTGAAATCGAAATGGCGCTCAATGCCGGTGCAACCGCTGCCCGTATTTCCTTCGGCAACACGATCAAGAAGGAACGCGACGTTGCCCGCGCGCATGCGCTCGGCGTCAGCCTCTTTGCGGTCGACAGCCACGAGGAAGTCGAGAAGATCTCGCGTGCCGCTCCCGGCGCCCGCGTGTTCTGCCGCGTCCTGACGGATGGTGAAGGTGCTGAATGGCCGCTGTCGCGCAAGTTCGGCTGCGTCCCGCAGATGGCTGTGGACGTTCTCGTCTACGCGCATCAGCTCGGCCTCGAGTCCTACGGTGTGTCGTTCCACGTCGGTTCGCAGATGACCAAGGTCGATGCCTGGGATTCGGCTCTCGCCGACGCCAAGCGCGTCTTCGTTCAGCTGGCCAAGCAGGGCATCCACCTGCAGATGGTCAACATGGGCGGCGGCTTCCCGACCAAGTATCTGCGTGATGTTCCGTCGGCGGAAGCTTACGGTCGTGCGATCTACCAGAGCCTTCGTGACCACTTCGGCAACAACCTGCCGAAGACGATCATCGAGCCGGGCCGTGGCATGGTCGGCAACGCCGGTGTCATCAAGACTGAGGTCGTGCTGATCTCGAAGAAGTCGGACAACGACGCAGCCCGCTGGGTGTTCCTCGACATCGGCAAGTTCGGCGGTCTCGCCGAGACGATGGACGAAGCCATTCGTTACCCGATCCGGACCGAGCGCGACGGCGACGAAATGGAGCCTTGCGTGATTGCCGGCCCGACCTGCGATTCCGCAGACGTGCTCTACGAGAAGAATCTTTATCCGCTGCCGATCTCCCTTTCGATTGGCGACGAGATCCTGATCGAAGGCACCGGGGCCTACACAACCACCTACTCGGCGGTCGCGTTCAACGGCTTCGAGCCGTTGAAGGCCTACGTCATCTAATATTGCCAGCCCCGTAGCCAGCCGGGGCGGCATTCTCACAATTCATATCAATCGCCGCTCATATCGGTTTTGGGTACGGGAGGCCACGATGGCCGCTGTTCTTGATTCTGTCCGCGCATTTTTTGCGCCTTCTGTCTTTACCATCGACGCCGAGAACGCTGGCGACGTCGTGGCTCGCGAAAACCTGCTGGATCGTGCCATGGGCGCGAACCGCCGCAAGAAGTCGTCGGAAAAGATCCGCCGCGGCCGTGTGCCGGCTGAAGGCCTGGCGCTGGTTGCACGCGATCGCGACGGCCATGTCATCGGCACCGTGCGCCTGTGGAACGTCGAGGCCGGCGTCAACGCCGAAGGCACGCCGATCAACGCGCTGCTGCTCGGGCCGCTGGCGGTTGATGCGAGCTTCGAGGGCAAGGGCGTCGGTTCGGCGCTGATGCGCGCCGCCATGCTGGAAGCGAAGAACCGTGGGCATGGCGCGATCCTGCTCGTCGGCGATGCCCCTTACTACGAACGTTTCGGTTTTTTTTCCGGGAAGGCTCAACATCTCGTCATGCCGGGTCCCTTCGAACGCTCGCGCTTCCTGGCGCTGGAGCTCATCGAGGGCTGGCTTGACGGTGCGGCCGGCATGATCGTCCCCTCGGGGCGGATGCTGGCAAGCGCCCCGGTCCGCAGGGCGGCGTGATCGGCAAGGCCTCTCCCCTGATGGGGAGGGGCCTTTTGTTTTCTCGTTTTTCGGAAATCAAGTTTAGGAGGCGCCGGAAAACCGGACGAACGCTTAGCCTAAACTTTTATGACTGCGTGCCCCCTCAGGCTTCAATTATTTGACGACGCTTGTGTCGACCAATTGAGTTCCGGCAGTCTGAACGACATTTTCAGGTATAGCGGCGATGAAGAACATCGTGAAAGCATAAACCGCGAATATAGTCGCTGCGGCAGTGGCCCTTAGAATCATTCATGCACTCCTATTCTCAGGAGTCCAATGTGGGCTCAAAAAGTGGCTTTCCAAAGAGTTTTCT
Source organism: Rhizobium sp. 57MFTsu3.2 (assembly GCF_012932765.1). Taxonomy (NCBI): domain Bacteria; kingdom Pseudomonadati; phylum Pseudomonadota; class Alphaproteobacteria; order Hyphomicrobiales; family Rhizobiaceae; genus Rhizobium; species Rhizobium sp. 57MFTsu3.2. Next base: position 127,541 of record NZ_JDWI01000016.1, on the reverse strand, counting down.
GAACGCCAGATGAACAAAAAACTGTGAGAGCAAAAATTAATGATATTTTAGCAACACCTGAGTTTCGCCCCAAAGTGGGCGAAATTCCTGATTTGTTCTCACGAATTTGCAATTGTTTCAAGCATATAGATGAAAGTTTGGGCATTGGTTTTCCTCGCTGGCGCGTGGTCGCCCTATAATCTCCTCGTCATCTGGCAGGGAGCCGGGTTCATGAACCGGTCCGCCTTCCGTTCATATTTCGGCGCTCGATGATGGTTGCCGAGGCTGGGTCGGATACCGTCAGGGTTGAAGATCCATCGGGGAATCGGGATCGGGAGACGCTCCTGTCGACTTTGAGAAGCCGGAAAGCTCGCCGCAATCGGGCAGGCGATGCAGCCTGACATCCCATTCCGCTACCCCAAATCGCCTGCCCACTCCTATCGGGAAAACCGTCACGAAGCATGGCTTCGCGCGGCGCCTTGGGCTGCCTGCGGGATGGCGGCCTACGCCTGTGGTCGTGTTCATCAGACGCGTCCCTGCCGATCATAAATTTTCACGTCCGCGTGAGCCGCATCGGGCGGACGATGATTTTGCGTTCTGCCTACGCTAGCTCAGCGAAATGATCACGCGCCTCGCTTTGCTCGTCGCTTTTCTGCTGTCGCCGCTCGCTGCCGTTGCACAGCCGGAGAACGGCCGGACGGCAGTTTTGCTCGAGAGCTTGTCCTCACGCGTGGAGTTGAAGCCGCTGAGAACCGTGATCGTCGCCAGGGATGGGCGGACGGTGGCGGAACAGGGCTACGGCGACCACGCCGCGACTGAGTCAGTCAACATCAAGTCCGCTTCCAAATCGATCATTTCATGCCTCGTCGGCATCGCCATCGAAAAGAAACTGCTGGAAAGCCCGGACCAACGGATCGCTCCGATCCTGAAAGCTGAGCTGCCTGCCGATCCCGATCCGCGGCTTAACGAGATCACCATCGGCAACCTACTTTCGATGCAGGCGGGGCTTGGTCGCCTGTCTGGTCCCAATTACGGGCGCTGGGTTGCCTCGCGCAACTGGGTGCGTTTTGCCCTTGCCCAACCTTTCGACGACGCGCCTGGCGGTCAAATGCTCTATTCGACCGCCTCCACGCACCTTCTCTCGGCGATCCTGACGAAGGTCAGCGGGAGGTCGACGCTGGCGCTCGCCCGCGAATGGCTGGCACCCGTTAGCGGCTTTAGGATCGGCGCCTGGGAGCGCGACCCGCAGGGCATCTATCTCGGCGGGAACCAGATGGCGATGACGGCCCGCTCGCTGCTGGCTTTCGGCGAACTCTATCGCAACGGCGGCAAGGCTGCGGATGGTACGCAGGTCGTGCCTGCGGACTGGATCGCGCAATCGTGGCAGCACCGCACCAATTCGCGCTTCTCCGGCGACGATTATGGCTACGGCTGGTTCTCGCGACAGATTGGCGGCGAGGAGGTCCATTTCGCCTGGGGATATGGCGGCCAGATGCTCTACATCGTCCCCTCGCTCGGCTTGACTGTTGTCATGACATCGGACGAGAGCGGCCCATCGGCGCGCACCGGCTACCGCGATGCGCTGCATGGTGTTCTTGCGGAGATTATCGAGGCGGCGCGGCTGTCCTGATAACACAGCCGCGCAAAAGCTTAGGCTGCGATATCGACGACACCGCAATCGCCGGCTTCGGAAGCGAAGGCCAGCAGCTTGCCGTTCTTGCTCCAGCTCATCGACGTGATCGCGCCTTTGCCGGGTCGGCGCAGCAGCGCTTCCTTGCTGTCGGCAATGCGGACGGCGAGGATCATGCCGTCGATGAAGCCGATCGCCAGGATGTCTTCGACAGGGTGGAACTTCACTGAGGTCGCCATGATGTTGGCGCGGGTGCCGAGCTCGAGCGGCGCTTTGCCCATCGGGCCGTCTTTGCCCTGGAATGGCCAGACGATCGCAGCCGGCGCACCTGACGAGGCAAGCCACTTGCCCTTCGCGGACCACGAGAGAGACTTCACCTTGGCGGGGTAGCCGGTCATGCGCATGTGCCGGGCTTCAGCGCCGGCCTTGCTGTCGAGCTTCCATCCGTGCAGTGCGTTCTCCTGCATCGTCGTGACGAGGAAGTTGCCGTCAGGCGAGAAGGTGACGCCGGTATGGGCGCCCTTCCATTCGAGGTCGACCGGCTTGGCAGCGGTGCCGACCCAATGCAGCGACACGCCGTTGTAGCGCGCGGCGGCAATGCGCATGCCCTTGGGCGCGAAGGCGAGGCCTTCGACGGTCCGCTCTTCGGTAAATTCCTTGGTCGTGCCGTCGGCGAGGCGCACGAGAGCGCTCTTGCCGTAGGAGTAGGCGACGGCGCCCTGCGGGCCGGCGGCAAGCTGGGAAATCCATTTGCGCGGCGCGTTTGCAAGCTCGGTCACCCCGGCATCGGCTCCGATGCGCAGCACCTTGCCGTCCTCACCGCCGGAAATCAGGCTTTCGCTATACGGGTCGCGGATGCAGCTCAGCATGCCCTGATGGGCCTCGGTCACCTTCTCGCCGCCGTCGAGGCGGTGGATGGTGCCGGCGGCATTGGCGAAGAAGGGGGTGTCACCTAAAAATTCGACGGCCAGGATATGGCCGTCGAGATCAAACGGGGCAACTGTGGGCATCAGGCCGCCGCCTCGCACGCCTTGAAGGAAGCTTCGAGCTTTTCGTGATCAAGTTCGCGGCCGATGAAGACGAGACGGGTCTCATGCTTCTCGCCGTCCTTCCAAGGGCGCTGGTGGTCACCTTCGATGATCATGTGGACACCCTGAACGACGTAGCGTTCGGGATCGTCCTTAAAGGCGATGATGCCCTTGAGGCGCAGGATATTCGGCCCCTGAGTCTGCGTGATCTTCTGGATCCAGGGGAAGAAGCGTTCCGGGTTCATTTCGCCGCCACGCAGCGAGACCGACTGCACCGTCACGTCATGGATCGGCGACATGGCGCCATGATGATGGTGGTCATGATCATGATCATGGTGGTGATGGTCATGATCGTGGTCGTGATCATGCGCATGATGATGATGGTGGTCGTGGTCGCAATCCGGACCGCAGACGTGATCGTCATGGTCATGATCAAGAAAGTGCGGATCGTTCTCCAGCGCGCGCTCCAGGTTGAAAGCCCCCTGATCGAGAACGCGGGCCAGATCGACGCCCGAGCGGCTGGTCTTGTAGACGCGGGCCGAGGGATTGATGGCGTGAACGATATCCTCGATCTGCGCCAGCTCTTCCGGCGTGACGAGGTCGGTCTTGTTAATCAGGACGACGTCGGCAAAGGCGATCTGGTCTTCGGCCTCGCGGCTGTCCTTCAGGCGCAGCGGCAGATGCTTGGCGTCGACGAGAGCGACAACCGCGTCGAGTTCCGTCTTGGCGCGCACGTCGTCATCCATGAAGAAGGTCTGGGCGACCGGCACAGGATCTGCAAGGCCCGTCGTTTCAACGATGATGCCGTCGAAACGGCCGGGGCGGCGCATCAGGCCTTCGACAACGCGGATCAGGTCGCCGCGCACGGTGCAACAGACGCAGCCATTGTTCATCTCGTAGATCTCTTCGTCGGATTCGACAATGAGGTCATTGTCGATGCCGATCTCGCCGAACTCGTTGACGATGACCGCATATTTCTTGCCGTGGTTCTCCGACAGGATGCGGTTGAGTAAGGTCGTCTTGCCGGCGCCGAGGTAGCCGGTGAGAACGGTAACGGGGATAGGCTTCTGCTGGGTGGGGATCGCGTCGGTCATAAGAACCTCGAGAGATGGCACGCCCGGGGGCGGGGCTGAAAATTCGTCGGTCTCATATAAGGAGTTGCGGGCGGCAGTTCAAAGGGTTTTGTATGTTATAAGATCACATCGCACCGGCGATGGTTTCAATCGAGCTCCGCCGCGTCGAATGCATCGACGTCCTGCAGCAGTTCGGCCAGCCCCCTCACGGACTGCGCAATCAGCGCCTCGCCCTTCTCCGCCGTCGCCAGCGACGCGTTGCCCGCCACGCCCGATGGGCTAAGGTCAGACATTTTCCATCCGAAGGCGTGCGGGCCATAGGCACGCAGATGCTTGAAGCGGGCAGCGAAATCCGACTGTCGGGACGGGAAGTCTGCAGCCTTGGTCATGTCGACCTTATCCGGGTGAAGCGCCAGCATCACCGACGTCTCGATGTCGCCGCCGTGGATGTCGATCGCCTTTGCCTCGGGCGAGATGACATCGGCGGGAACGCCGAAGCGCGTCCAACTCGTGGCGACGGCGAGCATGTTGAACCGGACGCGGGCCTCCGTCGCAACGATCGTCATCAGCGGTGAGTTGCCGCCATGGGCATTCAACATCACCAACTTGCGAATGCCCATGTCCGAGAGCCTCCGGGCAATGCCGAGCCAGCGTTGGATGGCCTCTCCATATGTCAGCGTTTGCGTACCCTTCACGTCCATGTGCTCGATCGAATAGCCGACTGTTTCTGTCGGCAGAAACGTGACCGGCGAGGCGGCGGGAATTGCAGCCTTGAGCCGGGCAACGATGCCGGCTGCAATCAATGCGTCGGTGTCGAAGGGCAGGTGAGGTCCGTGTTGCTCGTGGGCGCCAAGCGGCAGGATTGCGATCCACCGACTGCGGTCCGAGGGGGAGAGATTCGGATCGTTGTGTTCGAAGTCGCGAGAAGGCACATTCATCCGGCTAAGCCCTCTTGTTTATGACGAGATGATGCGCAATGTGATAGCGCAGCGTTCTCAATGCTTATCGCATAAGCCCTTAAACCAAAATCGATTTAGGGGAGATGATTATGAATGTTCCGGCTCCCTTGCAAGGCGAGGGATGCGCAACACGGCAAAGTCAAAGGAATCGCGATGGGGAAGAAGCACAAGGACGGTAAGAAGCAGAAATCCAAGAAGAAGGACCAGACCGAATATACGGTTGTAGATCTTTCGCCGGCTTTGACACAGGCGGCCCGCTCGATGCGCACCGTGCTGTCTCGCAACCTGCTTGAAAGCGGTCTCTATGCCGGCCAGGACGGCGTGATTTTGCTGCTCGCGGAAACCGACGGGATGACGGCAGGCGGGTTGGCACAGAAGCTCGGCGTCAAGGCGCCAACCATGACGCGCACGATCGGGCGCATGGAAGCCCAAGGCTTCCTCGAACGCAAGCCGGATGCCGACGATGCCCGCCTGACCAAGGTCTATCTGACTGAACTCGGTCGCGGCAGCGTCCAGGCAATCGAAATGGCGTCCTCGGCGTGCGACAGCATGGCCACCCAGGAGTTCTCCGAGAAGGAAATTCGCAATCTTGTCCGTCTGTTGAAGGCAATCGACGGCAACTTGCAGTCCGCCGCCATCCCTCTCGATGAGCCTGAGGAAATCTGACAGATTTGTGAAATTACGAATTGCTTCGTTGCGTTTAATCTTTTAATTAAACATTTTAATAGTGCTCGACTCTTGAAATGGTTGGGCGCAAGGACAACCGCGCGTTGCCTGGGGAGGACACGTGGCTCAAAAGATAAAGCTTTCGACGATCGCCGAAACGCTCGGCATTTCCACAGCAACCGTATCTCTTGCCTTACGTGACAGCCCGCTCGTGGCTGGTGCCACCCGGGACAAAATCAAGGAACAGGCCCGCGCACTTGGCTATATCTATAACCGCCGCGCCGCCAGCCTGCGTACGTCCCGCTCTGGCATCATCGGTGTCGTCGTCCACGACATCATGAACCCGTTCTATGGCGAAATCCTGAAGGCGATCGAAAGCGAGCTCGATCGCAGTCGGCACACCTTCATTCTGTCGAACCATTACGACTCCGTCGAAAAGCAGCGCACCTTCATCGAAACGCTGCTGCAGCTCGGTGGGGACGGTGTCATAATGTCCCCGGCGATCGGTACGCCGCCGGAGGATATGCAGCTTGCGGAAGACAACGGCATGCCGGCGATCCTGGTGGCCCGCTCGCTGGACGGATTGGACCTTCCGACCTATCGCGGCGACGACAGCTACGGCATTTCGCTCGCCACCAACCATTTGATCGGCCTTGGCCATCGCTCGATCGCCATGATCGGCGGTACCGACCAGACGTCGACGGGACGCGATCGCTATCAGGGCTACGTCAATGCGCTGCGCAAGGCCGGCATCGATGTTGATCCGGGTCTACGCATTCCCGGTCCGCGCTCGATGCAGGGTGGTTTCGAAGCGGCGGTGCATTTCCTGTCGCTGCCGCAAAAGCCGACGGCGGCGGTCTGCTGGAACGATCTCGTCGCGATCGGCCTGATGAACGGCATTTCCCGCGCCGGTCTCGTTCCCGGCAAGGACATTTCCGTCACCGGCTATGACGACCTCGAGGAAGCGTCAATATCGATGCCGGCGCTGACCACCGTCTGGAATGGCCAGGCGGAAGTCGGACGCCTTGCTGCCCGCGCGCTTCTCGATCGCCTGGCGGGCAGCCACGAGCCCGACGGCATCCATCTGATCAAGCCCGAGATGCGCATCCGCCAGTCGACCAGCCCCTACCGACCGCGCCCGTAGCAAGCCAAGAGGAAGTGCCATGTCCCGCATCGCCGTTCTCGTTCCCGGGAAGATACACGAACGCGTCCTGACGCGCCTGAAGGAGAGCTTCGACGTTGTCGAAGCCAATCCCTCGACGCTTGACGCGGAGGCCGCTGGAAAGATTCGCGGTGTCGCCGTTTCCGGCACATTTGATTCGGCAGCAATCGACAGTCTTCCGAAGGTCGAACTGATCTCCAGCTTCGGTGTCGGCTATGACGGCGTCGATGCCAAGCATGCGGCAACCAAGGGTATCATCGTCACGAACACGCCCGATGTGCTGAACGACGAGGTCGCCGATACGGCGATCGGACTGCTCCTCAACGCGGTGCGAGAGCTTCCTCGTGCCGAGAACTGGCTGCGGGCCGGCAACTGGAAGCCCGGGCAGAACTATCCGCTGTCGCGCTTCTCCCTGAAGGGGCGGCATGTCGGGATCTATGGCCTTGGCCGCATCGGCCAGGAGATCGCCAAGCGCCTGGAACCGTTCAAGGTGAAGATCAGTTATCATACTCGCTCGCGCCATGCCACCGCGCCCTATGGCTACTACCCGTCGCTGAAGGACCTTGCGGAAGCCGTCGACACGCTGATCTCCATCGTCCCGAAGACGCAGCAGACGCACAAGACGATCAATGCCGACATTCTTTCGGCGCTCGGCCCCGACGGCGTGTTCATCAATGTCGGGCGCGGGTGGACTGTTGACGAAGGAGCGCTTGCAGCGGCACTGAAGGCGGGAACGATCGGCGCGGCCGGCCTCGACGTCTTCTACAACGAACCGAACGTGCCGGCTTCGCTGCTCGATCTTCCGAACGCCGTGCTCCTGCCGCACCTCGCCTCAGGCTCGGTGCCGACGCGCAATGCGATGGCGGATCTGGTGGTTGACAATCTCGTTGAGTGGTTCGGGAAGGGCCGGCCGCTGACGCCAGTTCCGGAAACACCAGCGAAGGGCTGATTATCTCAATCTCGGGCCGGGATGAGGCGCGCACGCGGACAGACCGTCGGCCTCACCCCAGTCTACTGTGCCTGGCTACTTGGCGACGTGCCAGACGCCGCCGACGCCATCGCCTGTCATATCGCCGGGCTTCTTGTCTCCGGCGAACGTGTAAAGTGGTTTACCTTCGTATGCCCACATTTCCTTGCCGTCGGCCGCCTTGACGAGTGTCCATTCGCCTTCGGCCTTGGCCTTGGCGGCGGCGTGGAAGGCTGGCCACTTCTTCAGGCAAGCCTCGTCGCAGTTCGATTTGCCCATGGCGTCCTTGTCGAACGTGTAGAGCGTCATGCCTTTGGCGTTTGCCAGGATCTTGCCCATCTTCGTATCGACCATTTTGGCCGGTTCCGCCGCAAACGCCGCAAAGGCGGTTGCAGCCAACAGGCCGGCAGAGACGATCAGCGTTTTCATGGTTACCTCCTGTTCAGGAGTGCCAGCGGGATGCTGGTAGCGCCCGATGTGAGCAAGAAACGTTCCTGCGACTTGGCGGTTCCATGGTCTCGCTGACAGCGGTGCGCATTCGGATTTGTTTTACTCGATCGCACGCAACGCGCATCTTTCTGCTGGAAGCGTCCAGGGCATTGTTCGCGTATGCGTTGAAAAGTGTGGTCAGCTATTGCAGAACTTTCGAATGGGGAAATCTCCCTATCAGATGGCTGCTGCTGCAAACTGTCTTGCCAAACCCAGGGTGGATCGCAATCCGATGAATGAAATGCGACGCAAGCTGACGACCATCTTCTCGGCCGATGTCCAGGACTATACGCGGCTGATGGGCGCCGACGAGGAGGGTACCCTTGCCATGCTGAAGTGGTCGCGCGATGCGATGTCGCGGCTGATCGGCGCGCATGGCGGTCGGGTGATCAATACCTGGGGCGACGGCCTAATCGCGGAATTTCCGAGCGTCGTCGAAGCGGTGCGCGCTGCCATCGATGTCCAGAACGAACTCGTCGGAATAAACGCCGCCCGGCCGGCGGAAGGACGCATGCTCTATCGGATCGGCATCAATCTCGGCGATGTCATCGCCGAGGGTGACGACCTCTACGGCGACGGCGTCAATATCGCCGCCAGGCTTCAGGCTTCCGCAGCAGCGGGCGGCATCGTGATCTCCAACACAGTCTACGACCAGGTCCGCAACAAGGTCGCCGTCGGCTTCGATTTTCTCGGGCCACTGACGGTGAAGAACGTTAGCGAGGCCGTGCCGAGCTATGCTGTGCGGATCGGAGACGACGTGTCCACGACGCCCGCACCACCCGCTCGCCCGTTGCCGGCGGCTGCGGCGCCTGCGCCGGGGCGCCCCCTTGCACCGAGGGTGCGGAAGATTGGCGGGGTGTTCGCGGTTGTCGCGATCGCGTTGGTCGTGATCAATCTTTTGACGTGGCAGGGCGAGTTCTGGGCCGTCTGGCCGCTCCTCGGCCTTGCCTTCGTCGCTGCGATGGCCTGGAACCGGAATCAGAGCCGCTTCGACCAGCGTCTTGCCGGCTTGGCCGTTATCGGCATTAGTATCGTTATCATCAACTTGCTGACATGGCACGGGGTGTTCTGGGCGATGTGGCCGCTGCTGGGCCTGGCGGTCGCCGTCGGCCTGCGGTGGGCGATGCGAAGGTAAACGCAGGAGCTCCTATCCGCCGTGCTCGGATGGGACAAATTGATTCGACTGCCTGCGGTCGCTGTGATCCACTCGCCAAGTTTTATTGCCAATCTCGAAGTATCCAAACCAGGGAGCTGAACATGGGCAATACCTCTGGGCACAGCGAGACTGCGGCCAGGACCCCGGCAATGCGGACGGCCGCCATGAAGCTCGAGGTCATCGTCATCCCGGTCTCGGACGTCGACCGTGCCAAGCAGTTTTACAGCAATCTCGGTTGGCGGCTGGATGCCGATTTCGTCACGGGCGACGATTTCAGGGTCATTCAATTCACGCCTCCGGGCTCGCCCTGCTCCGTCATCTTCGGCAAGAACGTGACGGCGGCCGTGCCCGGCACGGCGCAGGGCCTCCATCTGATCGTTTCCGATGTCGAAGCCGCTCGTGCCGAGCTCGCCGAACGCGGCGTCGCGCTGAGTGATGTCTTCCACGATGCCGGTGGCGTCTTCCATCATGCCGGCGAAAATGCACGCGTGAGAGGTCCGCATCCCCAGCGCAAGAGCTACGGCTCGTTTGCTTCATTCAGCGATCCGGATGGAAACGGCTGGCTGTTTCAGGAGATCACGACCCGACTGCCTGGGCGCATAGATGCTGATGAAACGATGTATTCGTCTGCCAGCGATCTCGCCGCGGCCTTGCGCCGTGCGGAAGCCGCTCATGGAGAACATGAGAAGCGCATCGGCAAGCGCGATGAAGACTGGCCGACCTGGTATGCGGAATACATGGTTCGCGAACAGGCGGGCAAGCCGCTGTCATCGTAGGTTTTCACCGTGCAGCCATAAAGGGCCGCGCAACTGGCAGGCCAATCAGGCGGGGGTTTTTTCCGCCGCCTTGGCGAGCTTGCCTGCCGCGTAATCCCTGACCGCATCGCCGAAAGCAGAGAAGATCTGGTTGGACGGCTTGTCGGTCTCGGCCCAGTACTCCGGGTGCCACTGGACGCCGACCGCAAAGGCCGGGGCATCGATCACGGACACGGCCTCGATCGTGCCGTCCTCGGCGACGGCCTCGACCTGCAGGCGCGGCGCGGTCTTGGCGATCGCCTGGCGATGCAGTGAGTTCACCCTGATCTCGCCGGGGCCGACGATACCTGCGATGCAGGAGCCTTCCTTGACGAAGACGCTTTGGCGGATCGCGTACTTGCCGTCACGGTCTACCTCGGCCGGGGTGCGATGATCCCATATGCCTGGCTGGTCCTGGATTTCGCTGGCAAGCGTGCCGCCCATTGCGACGTTGAGTTCCTGAATGCCGCGGCAGATTGCGAGCAAGGGAATGGCGCGGTCGATGGCACGGCGGATCAACGGCAGAGCGGTGGCGTCACGGGCGATATCGAAGGGGCCGTCGGCATCGGTCGCCGTTGCCCCATAGTAAGACGGGTGGACGTTGCTGGCCGAACCGGAGACGAGAACGCCATCGACGCGGTCCAGAATCGCGTCGGTTCCGTATCCTTCCTCGAAGGCCGGAATGATGAAGGCCATGACACCGGCGGCATTGAGTGCCGCGCGCACATACTGATGCTGGACGGCGTGCCATGTGGCACCGTCGAAGGTGCGGATATCGGCAGGAACGGCGACGATCGGCTTCGTCATTTTAACCCCGGTCGGAAGATGGAATTGGTGTATTGAGAGAGCCGAGAACGGCCCGGAAGTCAACGTCTCGGCGCAATCGCGGGCGGAATTACGGCAGTCGTGGCCGCCGGCTCCGGCAAATTACCGCTAACCTGCTGATTCTCATGGAAATGCACTTCGCCGCCATATTGCCGTTGTGATGCCAAAGACTAATGGCACAGTGCTTGAAACACGGTCGCCACCGTGCTTAGCTTCCCGCCATTGCTGCGGGTAGAGACGAGGGTTCGCCTCGCAGTGCCATCTATACGGGAGGTTTTTGATGGATCGTCGTTCATTCATGAAGAAGGCAGGAACCGCCGGCGCCGGCGCCGTTGCTGCTGCGGGTGCACTGGCAGCACCCGCCATTGCACAAGAGAACCCTAAAATTTCGTGGCGCATGACGTCGTCGTTCCCGAAGAGCCTCGATACGATCTATGGCGCTGCGGATGACATTGCCAAGCACCTTGCCGCGGCAACCGACGGCAACTTCACCATTCAGCCTTTTGCGGCCGGCGAAATCATTCCGGGCCTGCAGGCCGCCGATGCCGTCAGCGCCGGCACGGTCGAGGCCGCGCACACGTGCTCCTATTACTTTGTTGGCAAGGATCCGACTTACGCGATCGGCACTGCCATTCCATTCGGTCTGAACGGACGCCTGACCAATGCCTGGTTCTACGAAGGCAACGGCAACACGCTGATGAATGAGTTTTACGCCACGCAGGGCATCTATGGCCTGCCGGCCGGCAACACGGGCGCCCAGATGGGCGGCTGGTTCCGGAAGGAGATCAATACGCTTGACGACTTGAAGGGCGTCAAGATGCGTATTGCCGGTCTTGCCGGCCAGGTCATCAGCAAGGTTGGCGTCATTCCGCAGCAGATCGCCGGCGGCGATATTTATCCGGCCCTTGAAAAGGGCACGATCGACGCTTCAGAATTCGTCGGTCCCTATGACGACCTGAAGCTCGGCCTGCACAAGGTCGCGAAGTACTACTATTACCCCGGCTGGTGGGAAGGCGGCCCGACGGTCCACGCCTTCTTCAACCTCGAAAAGTGGAACAGCCTGCCTAAGCACTATCAGGCGGCACTGACCGATGCCTGCGCCTTTGCCAACACAAACATGATGGCAAAGTACGATGTGAAGAACCCCACGGCACTCAAGCAGTTGGTGGCGGAGGGCGCCACGCTTCGTCCCTTCAGCCAGGAAATCATGGAAGCCTGCTTCCAGGCTGCCCTCGGGATCTACGCCGAGATTTCGGCCTCGAACCCGTATTTCAAGAAGATCTACGAGGATCAGACCGCGTTCAAGCGCGATGCGTATCTCTGGGCGCAGCTGTCGGAGTACACCTTCGACACGTTCATGATGATCCAGCAGCGCGCCGGCAAGATTTGACCGACAGTCCAGTTCGGACAAAGAAAAAGCCCCGGATTTTGGTCCGGGGCTTTTTGTTGTCAGTTTATCTTCGGGGGCTGGCTGAGGTCCGTTGCAGGCGGCGCGGGCGTTGCGGGTGCCGGCGCGGGCGGCTGGCCGGGCAGGCCGTTCATCGGCGGCAAGCTCAGTCCGGGCATTTGCGGTGGGCCGCCGCCCGGGGCTCCCAGCGGGGGCAGCGACAAGCCGTTGCCGCCGAAGCCCGGCACTTCGATCTTGATCGAGTTCGGATCGACTTTCGGTCCCTTGTCCAGCCAATACGTTACCGATTGTGGCCAGAAGATCACGATCGCGACGAGGACCAGCTGCATGCAGACCCAGGGCAGGGCGCCCATGTAGATGTCCGACGTCTTGACGCTGCGATCGGCAATGGAGCGCAGGTAGAAAAGCGCGAAGCCGAAGGGCGGGTGCATGAAGCTCGTCTGCATGTTGACGCAGATCAGCACGCCGAACCAGATCAGGTCGATGCCGAGGGCTGAGGCGACCGGCGCCAGCATCGGAATGACGATGAAGGCGATCTCGAAGAAATCGAGGAAGAAGGCCAGCACGAAGATGAAGATGTTGACGAAGATCAGGAAGCCGACCGGGCCGCCGGGGATGCCCGACAGCATGTGTTCGATCCAGCGCGAGCCGTCCATGCCTTGGAAGACCAGGCTGAAACAGGTCGAGCCGATCAGGATCATCACCACCATCGAGGTGATGTGCATGGTGGAGCGCATGGCCTCCTGCATCAGCGGCCAGGTGAGGCGGCGGTGCATGGCGGCAAGCACCATTGCGCCGACAACACCGAGCGCACCGGCTTCGGTGGGGGTTGCGAGCCCCATGAAGATCGTGCCGAGAACCAGGAAGATCAGCACGATCGACGGGATCATCCCGGACAATACCCGCAGGAGCAGCGCCCAGTTGAAGTCGCCCCGCACTTCTTTCGGCAGCGGCGGCATAGAGGCCGGCTTCAGGATCGACAGGATCAGGATATAGCCCATGAAGATCGCGACCTGCAGGATCGAGGGGCCGATGGCGCCGAGATACATGTCGCCGACCGATTTGCCGAGCTGGTCGGCAAGGACGACCAGCACCAGGGACGGCGGAATGACCTGGGTAATGGTGCCGGAGGCGGCAATGACGCCGGTGGCCAGCCTCGGGCTGTAGCCGTAACGCAGCATGATCGGCAGCGAGATTACGCCCATGGTGATGACGGATGCCGCAACGGTGCCGGTGATGGCGCCAAGCACGGCGCCGACGAGGATTACCGCGTAGGCAAGGCCGCCGGGAACGCGGCCGAACAGCTTGCCTGTTCCCTCGAGCAGATCTTCAGCCAGTCCGCAGCGCTCCAGTATGGCGCCCATGAAGGTGAAGAAGGGGATGGCGAGCAGCAGGTCGTTGGAAACGATCCCGAAGAAGCGCAGCGGCAGGGCCTGCAGGAAGGCCTCGGTGAAATGTCCCGTGGCGATGCCGATGATGCCGAAGAACAGGCCGACGGCAGCCAGCGAAAAGGCGACCGGAAAGCCGTAGAGCATGAATAGAACCATGCCCACGAACATCGCCGGCGGAATAATGCCGAAATCAAACAATGGTGTTCCTCCGGTCCGGCTTACTGCAGCGGTTTTTCGTATTTCGTATCGATCAGGATGTAGCCGGTCAGGGCGGCGATCCGCTTGATCAACTCGGAGATCCCCTGAAGCGACAGCAGCCCGAAGCCGAGAACGAGGATGAACTTGACCGGCCAGCGGATCAGGCCGCCGGCATTGGCAGAGATCTCATGCTGTTGGTAAGAGGACAGGAAAAAGGGCCAGCAGAGCCAGGTCAGGAAGATGCAGGCCGGGATCAGGAAGACGATGAGGCCGATGATATCGATCCAGATCCTCGCTTTGTCGGAAACGGAGCCGTAGATGAGGTCGACGCGTACATGTTCGTTCATACGCAGCGTGTGTGCTGCACCGAGCACAACGATGAAGGCGAAGAGATACCATTGGATCTCGAGCCAGCCGTTGGAGCTATAGTTGAACGAGTAACGGATGAGTGCATTGGCGGCGCTGATCAGGCAGCAGAGCAGCACCATGTATTCGGACAGTTTGCCCATGAATTGGCTGACCGCATCGATCAGCCGGCTGACCGTCAGCAAAGCCGGCATGCCTTTCCCCCTTTTTATCGTGCCTGTTTCGACACGTTCTCCTCTCTGGATTGGTAGACTAGGGTGTTTCAAATTGGAAGATTAAAGGGGGCGTGTTGGAATATAGTCTTATGCGAAGCGCACGCCGCAGGCACTGCCGACGACTCCCTGGCACTGCCGACAATCGAGCATGGCAGGCCCGGAATCAAAGATCTCCTTGTAGCTGCGTAAACCTTTATGAAACCAGGATTTTCGCGTTATGGTTTTAAAAAATTCAACCAAATCTATGGTTTGGACGAAATCAATTTTTAAAGGGTTCGCAGTAAGGTCTCGCCGCACAGGAAAAGCATGGATGAAGCCACATAACCCGGGCAGGGTTCCAACGGATGTGTATCTGTCGTTTGTGAGTTCCCTTTCTGGGAACCGCATGACGTTGCTCGTCGGTGTTATCGTTCACGCGGCGACTTGCCTCGCAATCGCCGCCAAGACGCAGTCTTTCCTGTATCTCATCCTCGCCGCTGCCTTCGTCCTTGTGTTCGGCGGACGCATGGCGATCTTCTGGCAGTTCGATCGCGTCGACAAAGAAAGACTCTCGTACGCCGGAATCCAGCATTGGGAGCGAATTCTCGTGGCCGGCGCTGCCGGCACCACGACACTCCTGGGCATTGCCAGCGGTTATGCCATATTCTTCTTGGGCGATGGTTTTGCGGAGCTCGCCTGCATTGCCGTGACCATGGCCACCATGGTTTCCGTCGTCGGCCGCAACTACGGTTCGCGCATGGCGATCGACCTGCAGACCTTCTCTTGTTGCCTGCCGATGATCATCTGCAGCCTGATGGCGCTGGACTTCTATCGTGGAATCCTGTCGATTTTTCTCATCCCATTCTGGCTGACGACACGGGCGATGGCCAACGGGGTGCGCGAGTTTCTCTACGAGAATGTCATTGCGCGCCGGGAAATCACCGTGATCGCCGACCGTTTCGATACAGCGCTCAATAACATGCCGCATGGCCTCGTCATGGTCGATCCCGAAAACCGTATCCAGGTGATCAACCGCAAGGCCTGCGAACTTCTGAAGATCGGCGACCCCGAGCGCTTGAAGGAGCGCGACCTCAGCGCGGTCCTGCGTTACGGCGCCCGCTACAGCTTTATGGATTCCACGCAGCCGGAGCTCATCCTCCGCCAGATGACCCAGGTCGCCGATGGCAAGCTGTCACGCATGCTCATCCATTTTCCCGAGGATCTGTCGCTTGAATTCTCCGCAAGCCGCCGGCCTGATGGCGGCGCGGTGCTGATCTTCGAAGACGTGTCCAGCCGCGTGAAGGCAGAGCAGAAGATCTTGCACATGGTTCGATTCGATGCTCTGACCGGGTTGCCGAACCGCGAGTATTTCAGCCATCTCGTGCAGGACTATCTGAACAAGCACCCGAAAAAACGCGGGCCTGTTGCGTTCATGGTGCTTGATATCGACGAGTTCAAACACGTCAACGACATGCGCGGCCATATCACCGGCGACCATCTTCTCTGCGCTATCGCCAACCGCATCGAGGAGCAGGCGCGCAAGGCCATCGTCGGCCGTCTGATGGGTGACCAGTTCATCCTGTTCTTCCCGCATGCGAAGGATATGGAAGCGCTGGACGCAGAAGTTCGTCGTTTGCATGCTGCCATCCAAGGCAACTACGAAGCCGATGACGTGACCTTCTTGGTTTCGCTGAGCGGTGGCTTTGCGCTTCTTGAAAGCGATGCCTTCGCGATGGAAGAGTGGAGCATCAAAGCCGACCTGGCATTGTTCGAAAGCAAGTCGAAACAGCGCGGCGGTATTGCAAGCTTCGAGCGCGAGATGGATGGCCGCTACATCGAGCAGCAGAAGCTCAAGGCCGATCTGCGCGAAGCGGTCGGGATGCAGGGGCTCAGCATTGCCTACCAGCCGATGTTCAAGGCCGACGGCTCGCGTATTGAATGCGCCGAAGCGCTTGCTCGCTGGGTGCATCCGGAAAAGGGTGCCATTCCGCCCGACGTGTTCATCCGCCTGGCGGAAGAGATGGGCATCATCTCGGACATCACACGCTTCATCCTGATGAAGGCCTGCGCAGATTGTATGACTTGGCCCGAGCATATCGCGGTCTCGGTGAACCTTTCCGCCAGAGATCTGCGGGATGCAGACATTCTTTCCGCGGTTTTCGAAGCACTGAGCGCCTCGGGTCTGGGGCCCGAGCGACTGCATCTCGAAATCACCGAGAGTTGCTTGATCGACGAGCCGGCCGCTGTGCGCGCCATCCTGGCGGACCTGCGGGCGCGCGGCATCACGATCGCCATCGATGATTTCGGCACGGGTTTCTCGAGCCTCAGTTACCTCGACACGCTTCCGCTTGATATCGTCAAGATCGACCGGTCCTTCCTGCGAAACATCGTCGAGGACGACCGCCGCCTCAAACTGCTGCGCGGTACCGTCAATCTGGCGCGTGAACTTGGCCTCAAGATCGTCACCGAAGGTGTAGAGACGACCGAGCAGTTGGCCCTTCTCAACAAGTATCGTGCGACCGATCTCGTGCAGGGCTATGTTTTCTCGCCGGCCGTTCCGGCGCAAAATATCGCGATCCTTTC
Organism: Rhizobium sp. 57MFTsu3.2; assembly: GCF_012932765.1. Classification (NCBI taxonomy): domain Bacteria; kingdom Pseudomonadati; phylum Pseudomonadota; class Alphaproteobacteria; order Hyphomicrobiales; family Rhizobiaceae; genus Rhizobium; species Rhizobium sp. 57MFTsu3.2. The sequence goes on along the minus strand of NZ_JDWI01000016.1, from coordinate 110,673 downwards.
GCAGAGCCTTGCGGGCGGCCCCACCCCGCGCCGCCGCCCTAAGGTAGCCTGAATCTCAAATTTTCAGCTTGTGGAAGCGGCCCATGCCGCTCCGTTCCCTGGCGAACGCCGTTAACCTTAACAATTCAAATATAACGCAAATTATCGTTGGTTCCTTGCCGTCGGCTGTTTTTTCGGATGATTAATGAATTATTAACCGATCAGCCGAGGAACCATGGTGGATACTCCTGTAACAACGAGCGATTTCAGTAATAAGCTTCTTGGAATTCTAGATCATATTGAATACCGCCGCATGGAAAGCAGCGAGGACATGATCGAGGTGGAGCGCCTGCGCTACAAGGCTTACAAGGCCCATGACGTGCTGGCACTGGCTCCGAAGGGACTGTTGGACGCGACCGATTTCGACAGTCACGCGCATGTCTTCGGTATTTATTATTACGGCGAGTTGGTCAGCACGATACGGCTCCATTATGTTACACCTGAGCATCGCGTCAGCCAGTCCGCGGGTGCCTTTCCGTGGGCGATGGACGCGCTGCTCGATGCCGGGCTGACACTGATCGATCCGGCGCGGTTTGCCGCCGATCCTGATCTGACGGCCGATCTGCCTTGGATTCCCTATCTGACGTTGAGACCCAGTATCGTCGCGGCCGCATACTTCCGCGCGGACCGCGTCCTTCAGTTCTGCCGGCCTCCGCATGCCGCATTCTACAAGCGGGTCTTCTATGCCGATACGATCGTGCCCGGTCAGCTGGCAAAGAACTACGGAATCGACATGACGTTGATGGCAACGAACGTGATTGAAGTGGGGCGCAAGCTGCTGACGCGCTATCCGTTCTTTATCTCCAGCGCCAGCGAACAGCGCATGATGTTCTCGCGCATTCCGGAGGACACGCTGCCGCCCCTCACGATCATCCCCACAGCTCGCTTCGTGCCGAACGGTCAGCTTGGGACGGATCTCCCCCTCTGATCTGCGATGCATCGCGAAATGGAGAGTGTCGCACTAACTGCGGCATTCTCCTGCATTGCGCTTTTCCCAGGCTTTGTGTAATGCCTGACAAGGGAATTTCCAGGCGCAAGCCTTGGGAAATAATGGCATTCGTGGCCGCGTCTCAAACCGGCCAGGCATTTTGAGGGAGACGATATTCATGGCTGAGCATCACACCGGACCTGCAGAAGTCGGCGCGCCGATGGACTATAAGGAACACGAGCAGACCTACCTCATGTTCCTTGCCGCTGCTAAGTACGGCACGCTGTTTCTCGTCGCTCTCCTGCTTGGCATGACGGCTGGCTTCTTCACCGGTGCTGGCTTCCTCGGCGGCCTCGTTGTCCTGCTAATCGTCTTCATCGCCGGCCTCGTTCTGCTGCGTTAAGCGCGGCGCGGGGAGGGCGCTTTTCCAAGCTTTGACTGAATGTTCGGGCTGAGCAGGGGGACCTGCGGCAGGCTGGCTGACCCGGAGGAGGGGCGGTTGGGCAATATTGTTTTTGTGGCGAAGGAAACCACGGGGGATGAGACGCGCGTCGCTGCGTCCGTCGAGACCGTAAAGAAGATGATTGGGCTCGGTCTCGACGTCGTCGTCGAGTCCGGAGCGGGCACCAAGTCGAAAGTTCCGGATGCGGAATTCGAAGCGGTCGGCGCGCGGATTGGCTCGATCGGTGCGGCGGCGACCGCGGATGTGGTATTGAAGGTCCGTCGTCCGACGGACGAGGAGATCGGCGGCTACAAGGGGGGCGCGGTCGTCATCGCGGTCATGGATCCCTACGGCAATGACGAAGCGATCGCCGCCATGGCCAAGGCCGGGCTCTCCAGTTTCGCTATGGAGTTGATGCCGCGCATCACCCGAGCGCAGTCCATGGACGTTCTTTCCTCGCAGGCAAACCTCGCAGGCTATCAGGCGGTCATCGAAGCGGCTGCGGTTTATGACCGTGCCATGCCGATGATGATGACGGCGGCCGGCACCGTTCCCGCGGCCAAGGTCTTTGTCATGGGCGCTGGTGTTGCCGGCTTGCAGGCTATCGCCACGGCGCGCCGTCTCGGCGCCGCGGTGTCGGCGACCGACGTTCGCCCCGCGGCCAAGGAGCAGGTTGCCTCTCTGGGCGCCAAGTTCATCGCCGTCGAAGACGAAGAGTTCAAGGCGGCCGAAACGGCCGGCGGCTATGCCAAGGAAATGTCCAAGGAATACCAGGCGAAGCAGGCCGCCCTTGTGGCCGATCATATCGCCAAGCAGGACATCGTCATCACCACGGCCCTGATCCCGGGGCGTCCGGCTCCGAAGCTGGTCTCGCGTGAGATGCTGAAATCGATGAAGCCGGGTGCGGTTGCGGTCGACCTTGCCGTCGAGCGCGGCGGCAATATCGAAGGCGTCAAGCCGAACAAGGTCGCCGACGTCGACGGCGTGCGCGTCATCGGCTTTTCGAATATGGCCGGCAGGATCGCTGCCAGCGCCTCCCAGCTCTACGCCAAGAACCTCGTCACCTTCCTTGAGACCATGGTCAACAAGGAAACGAAGTCGGTCACGCTCAATCTCGAGGACGAACTGATCAAGGCGACGATGCTGACACATGCAGGCAATGTCGTGCACCCGGCGTTCGGCGCAAAGAAGGGGGATAACTGATGGCCAGTGAAGCAATGGACAAGGCGCTGGAGCAGTTGAACCAGGCCGTGAATGCCGTGGCGGCCGCGGCCGCCCATGCTCCAGAGGCGGCAAGTGCTGCAACCGGCGGTGCGATCGATCCCTTCGTGTTTCAGTTCGCGATCTTTGTGCTGGCGATCTTCGTCGGCTATTACGTCGTCTGGTCGGTGACGCCGGCGCTGCATACGCCGCTGATGGCGGTGACCAATGCGATCTCGTCAGTAATCGTTGTCGGTGCGCTTTTGGCGGTCGGCATTTCGACCAGCGGGCTTGCGACCGGCTTTGGCTTCATCGCCCTGGTCCTCGTCTCCGTGAACATCTTTGGCGGCTTCCTTGTCACCCAGCGCATGCTGGCGATGTACAAGAAGAAGGACAAGTGAGGACCGCATGAACAGTATCGCAGCCTTTCTCTATCTTGTTTCCGGCGTGCTTTTCATCCTGGCATTGCGCGGTCTTTCCCATCCGGCCACCAGCCGCAAGGGCAATCTTTACGGCATGACCGGCATGGGGATCGCGATCCTCACCACGTTGACGCTGGCGACACCCTCGTTCGGCGGGCTGGTGCTGATCGTCTTAGGTCTCGCCATCGGTGGCGGCGCGGGCGCCTATATCGCCCGCGTGATCCCGATGACCTCGATGCCGCAGCTGGTTGCAGGGTTCCACTCGCTGGTCGGCCTTGCCGCCGTGCTTGTGGCGGCCTCGGCGCTCTATACGCCGTCATCCTTCGGCATCGGCAATATCGGCGGCATTCACACCGAGGCGCGGATCGAAATGGCGCTCGGCGTTGCGATCGGCGCGCTGACCTTCACCGGCTCGATCATCGCTTTCCTGAAGCTCGACGGGCGCATGTCCGGCAAGCCGATCCTGCTGCCCTTCCGTCACCTGATCAACATCGCCCTGCTGGTGTTGATCGTGCTCTTCATCATCGGCCTCGCCGCAACGGAAAGTCATTTCGATTTCTGGGCGGTCGTCGCGCTGTCACTGGCACTCGGCGTACTGCTGATCGTGCCCATCGGCGGCGCCGACATGCCTGTCGTCGTGTCGATGCTCAATTCCTATTCGGGATGGGCGGCCGCCGGCATCGGCTTCACGCTTGGCAATCTGGCGCTGATCATCACCGGCGCGCTGGTCGGTTCGTCCGGTGCGATCCTCTCCTACATCATGTGCAAGGGCATGAACCGCTCCTTCGTTTCCGTCATCCTCGGCGGCTTCGGCGGCGAGACGGTCGCGGGCGGCGCGGATAATTCCGACAAGACGGTCAAGCTCGGTTCGGCCGAGGATGCCGCCTACCTGATGGCAAATGCCTCGAAGGTCATCATCGTGCCGGGTTACGGCATGGCGGTGGCGCAGGCGCAGCATGCGCTGCGCGAAATGGCCGACAATCTCAAGAAGAACGGCGTCGAGGTGAAATACGCGATCCATCCGGTCGCGGGCCGTATGCCGGGTCACATGAACGTGCTGCTTGCTGAAGCGAACGTGCCCTATGACGAGGTCTTCGAGCTTGAGGACATCAACTCGGAGTTCGCGCAGGCTGACGTCGCCTATGTCATCGGCGCCAACGACGTCACCAATCCGGCGGCGCGCGATGACAAGACCTCGCCGATCTACGGGATGCCGATCCTCGATGTCGACAAGGCCAAGACCTGCCTCTTCGTCAAGCGCTCGCTCGGCTCCGGTTACGCCGGTATCGACAATACGCTGTTCTACAAGGACGGTACGATGATGCTGCTCGGAGATGCCAAGAAGGTCACCGAAGAAATCAACAAGGCGATCGGCCACTGAAGCGTCGCCAGCATGCTTGATCTCGATTAAACTACAAGGGCGCGGACTTGGACCGCGCCCATTGTTTTGCACGGTGATGTCATGTCCCTCGAAACGCTGCTCCTCTACGTTCCCGCCTGTTTTGCGCTGAACATGGCGTTTGGTCCGAACAACCTGCTCTCGGTGACGATCGGTGCGCGCGCAGGAATGGGCATGGCAATTGCAGCCTCCGCCGGGCGCATCGTCGCCTTTGCGATCATGATCGCCATCACGGCCTTCGGTCTCGGCGCCCTCCTGATGGCTTCAGGCGTGGCCTTCTCGATCGTGAAGTGGCTGGGTGTCGCTTATCTGCTCTGGATTGGTTTCAAGCTGTTCCGCGCGAAGGTGGATGTGTCGGAACTGGCGGCTGCCCATCACCCTTCAACGTTCAGGGCGTATGTGCGGCAGGAGTTTCTTGTTGCGTCGAGCAACCCCAAGGCGATCCTGATCTTCACGGCTTTCTTGCCGCAGTTCGTCGAACGCAATGCCTACTGGCAGAGTTTCTTCACGCTCGGAGCAATCTTCCTGGTCTTGGAGGTCGGGGCGATCAGCATTTATGCCTTCGTCGGCTCGCGACTGCGTGGCGTCATGCGCAATGCCTGGGCGGTTCGCCTTGTCAATCGGATCAGCGGCTCGATGATGATGTTGTTCGGCGGCGCTCTTGCGCTGACGCATCGTTCCGCTTGACACGGAAAGGAGAGAGGCGGGTGCCTCTCTCCTCTTCGGCGCGACCTGAGATCAGGTGGCGGCCGGCGCCAGCGTCAGTTTCTCCACGCCGAGCGCGAGATTCAGGCCTTCCTGAGCCTGAACGTTCAACGGCTGGAGCATGAAGGATTGGTTGGTGCCGCCGGCAATGACCTTGGCACCAGCGCCGGCGCCGAAGCTTGCATCGACCCCTACGCCGTAATACTCACCGGCCAGCGCGTAATCGGGAATGTCGGTTCCGGTCTTGGCCAGAACCTGCCAGATCATCACAGTCTTGCCGGTCTGGCCGACATCCAATCCGAATTTCTGGATCGTTCCGGCATAGACGACCTTCGGGCCACCCTCCGCCGGCGTAAAGGTGCAGAGCAGGCTCTTCTGCGAGGTGACGATCAGTCCCTGACCACCCTGCGATCCGCAGACGAGCTGGCCGAGGGTGATGTAGTTTGCGGCACTTGCCGGGTTTGCGATGGCGGCTACTGCGGCAGCCGCCGCGGCAATCATCGTTTCCCTGAACATGGACTTCTCCTTTCGAGTAGCCTGTCGGAAACGAAGGTCCAGTGTTAATTGTTCCGTGCGTTATGCACGCTCGAGGTTGCGACGAGGAGCCGTCAACGCCCAGTAAAAGCCTTCTGGCGGGAAGTCGATTTCCACGGTCCCACCAAAAGCGGCGGCGGCGTGATTCTTGATGATGGTCGTCCCAAAGCCGGAATTCTCGGGAGCGCGCGCTACCGGACCGTCACGCTCCTCCCACGTGAAGACAACAAGAGGTTCGTTGCGCTCTTCGTTCTGGGCATCCCGCCAGCTCAGCCGAACGCGGCCATGCGGCACGGAAAGGGCACCGTACTTTACCGAGTTCGTGGCAAGTTCATGCAGGACGAGACCGAGATTTTGCACCACGTCGGGTTTGAGGACAAAATCCTTGCCAGATATCTCGGTCTGCTCGGCAGCCTGCGGAAAGCCCTTGAAGTGGATGTCGATCACGCGGCGCAGCGATGCGCCGGCCCATTGCTCGCTGGTGAGCAGGTCGATCGACCGGGACAGGCCTTCGAGGCGATCGACAACCGCTGCCTGGTATGCCTCCACGCTGTCCGCGCGCTTGGCGACTTGGCGCATCATCGCCTGCACCAGGGTCAGCAGGTTCTTGGTGCGGTGCACGAGTTCGTTCATCACGAAGTGCAGGCGGTCTTCCGTCTGACTCCGGTCGAAAGAAGCGTTGGAGAGCGCGACCGCAACTTGGTTCGCTTCGATGACGCTGGTCTCGATGGGGGCCACGATGTGGCCTTCGCCCATCCGAATGGCCATGTCGGCGATTGAGCGGATCGTCGTGCGCACCTGACGCGCAACGATATAGGCGGCCAGGATCGCGACAAGCATCAGCGCCAGGCCGCCGATGATCAGAAAGCGCCATGTCGTCAGGATAGAAGACTGCGCCGTGGCGACGGGGCCCCATATCACGGTCTTCCAGGACCAACCCGGAATCTGCGCATAGCCGAGCATCGCGTTCGGCAATACCTGCTTGTTCTCGTAGACGCCGCTGAAATTGACCAGGGAAGGCAGGATGTCTGGATTGAAAGGTTGGCCGAAGCCAATATTCGTGGCGCCGGCGGAAGCCACCACATGCCCACTCTGATCAATGACCGCCGCAGACCAATCGTTCGGCAGGCCTTCGGTGGTGACCAGCTTCGCAAGGTCCCCGGCGTTCTGTGTTATGATCAGCGCCCTGACCTTGCCGGCCTGCATCGGCATGGTGACGTTGTAGACGAACTCGCCGCTAGTTCGTCCCATGAACACATCGGACGCTTCGATTCGGCCGGATTTGATCGCGGCCTCGACGGACGGGAGATTGCCGGCCTTGCCCAGCGGTTCGCCATAGTCCCGACGGGTGTTCAAGAGCTGTTGCCCTGTTTCATCAACTGCGATGACGTAGAGATTGTCTGTACGCAGGGACGTCTCGGTGCGAGCGTGGAAGGAGGCGAAGTCGTTATTCTCCAGTTCCGGCGAGTTCGATAGCAACCTTAAAGTTGTGGCCATGTCCTGAAGCTGGCGATCGATGGAGCGGGCGAGAGCGGTCGCATCCTGGGCCGTTTCACGCCTCAGAGTTGAGCGCTGGTTGTCTTCCAGCTGCGCGAGCAGAAGTGCCACCAGTGCGAAAATCGGCAAGGCCGTCGCAAGTGCCATCGCGATCAGGTAGGTCCCGATCGATGCCTTCGGAAAGAAGCGGAAACGGCCTTTCATGAGCCGGTACCCCGCTGACTTATGCAGCCGAAATCACCGGTTCGCCAACCGTTTACAGGCATGAAAGCAAAAATCTGGACCACCGCAATTGCCTTCAACGCGCCCCCGGCTCTCCTGATAGCCTGCTATCGAAACCCACGGCAATGTTAGGGACAGGTGATGGTGCTTGCAACACACTAAAACATGTCGTCCGGCAATTCGCAAATTTTTGTTCAACCGTGGCGTCAATCGAAGCTTCCGAGGCGGAAGGGAACGAAAAACGGAGGCCGCATCGCTCATAAAAATCTCGTAAGAGGCGAGTGGTTGACAAACGGCGCCAAGCTCACTCGGGAGCGCGCCAGGCACCGCAAGGCCGTTCGGGCCCGATCGCGATGAGGGGGGAGGAAAGGGCCGGGGCGGCGAAAGATCCACGCCGAGCCGCGTGCTGCCGGCACCAGGTGCCGCTGAGCGGCGATGATGTTACCGTCGGCCCGTTTGGCAGGTCGCCTGTAGTGCCTTAGCCGGTGGCCGCGCCGACGCGGGCAAGACCGTCCTTCGCCGGCTGGTACTTCGGGTCGAGCCCGATTGCATGGCGGTAGGAGCGGGCGGCCTTGTCCTTTTCGCCACGACGCTCGTAGACCAGCGCCTGGTTGGCCCAGGATTCGGCGACGTTGCCGTTGAGCTCAATCGCGTGATTGAAGTCGGCAAATGCGTTGTCGTCGTCGTTCAGCGCGATGTAGGAAATGCCGCGGCCGTTATAGGGTTCAGGCGCATTCGGCGAGAGCGAGATCGCCTTCGAGAAGTCGTCGATCGCCTTATCCTGCTGATTGCGCTTCTGATAGATCAGACCGCGATTGTGATAGGCGCGGCCGTCGGTCGTGCCGTTCTGGATCGCCTTGTTGAAGTCGCTGTAGGCGGCATCGTCCTGGCCGGCGGAGCGGTAGACATTGCCACGGCCGATCAGCGCCACGTCGTAGTTCGGGTTGATCTGCAGGGCGCTGTTGTAGTCCTGGATCGCCTGCTGCTGCTGACCCATGTTGCGGTAGACCAGCGCGCGGTTGGCGTAGGCCTGATAGAAGCGTGGGTTGATCTGCAGGGCCTTGTTGAAGTCGTTCAGCGCCGCGCGGAAGTCGCCGCCGCGACCGTAGGCCGAGCCCCGGACGTTGTAGCCTTCCGGATCCTGCGGATTGGCATTGATGACTGAGGTCAGCGAGGCGATGTTTTCCTGCGAACCCTGCGCCTTGTCGATGCGGATGACGGCATCCGAGGTGCTGCCTGTCGTGCAGCCGGCAAGGCCTAGCGCGGTGACGATTGCGAAAACCGGTAGAACGGCGATTTTCGGCGAACGCAGAGAGCGGGTCTTGGTGATGTCAGCCATGCGGGCTCGTTTTCCCCCAGTGCAGCCGGTCCGCTTCAAGGACGGGCAAGCTTCAGCAGCAATAAAAAGGCGGTGGCGAATAGTTCGCCCCCGCCAACATGCATCTGAAAACGTCGAAATAACGACAGCTACGCTTAGCGTGCGACGAGACCTTCGCGCTGTGCCCGCTTGCGAGCCAGCTTGCGAACACGGCGAACGGCTTCGGCCTTTTCGCGAGCGCGCTTCTGCGACGGCTTTTCGTAGTAGTCGCGCATCTTCATTTCGCGGAAAATACCTTCGCGCTGCATCTTCTTCTTGAGAGCGCGGAGAGCCTGATCGACATTGTTATCGCGGACAAGTACCTGCACGAGAATCACGTTCCTTTGGTTTGGTTGATGCCGGCGTCAGCACGGCGCCAGAGGCAAAAAATATACAGTTCGCGCGGCAGCAGCCTTGCGATTGAGGATGCGGATAGCAGAACGGTGGGGCGAAGTCCATATGTTCCGGCGGTTCTTGCCGCAAAAAACGGTTTCTTATCCCAGGGAAGGCGCTTTTATGGGAGCGCGATGGGGCCATTCAGCGTAGCTGGGTGTTTCGGAGTGCTGTCGATCCGCGTTGCGCGAACTGCCCAAAACCCCGATAGCACGCTTCCTTGCCTTGTTTATTTCGTAGTTTGCGCTATATGTAGCTAATCGACTATTGGTTGTGACCTTTGTGAAAGAGCGTCAAGCTCCGTCAGATTTCCTCTCAAAATCGATCTTAGCCTTGTGAATGAACGCATGGCAGTAACGACTATGAAAGGAGATCGTTATGAATTCAGGTACCGTTAAGTGGTTCAACAGCACCAAGGGCTTCGGCTTCATTCAGCCGGATGACGGCAGCACGGACGTTTTCGTCCACATTTCCGCTGTTGAGCGCGCTGGCTTGGGAAGCCTCTCCGATGGACAGAAAATCACCTATGATCTCGTTCGCGACAAGAAGTCTGGCAAGAATTCTGCCGACAACCTGCGCGCAGCCTAATTCTCATTCGGCCCGGCTGACCACGGATGTACTGGCAGCTGAGAGCCTGATGGCGGAGGTCGGGGTCAAACCCGGCCTTTTATGTTTTTGACGCTCAAGACAGTTCGGTGGAACCAAATGGCACGAATGCCAAGATACGCTGTCGGCGACACTATCGTTCTGAAAGACGGTCTCGTTCGCACCGAAGAGGCGCGCAGGACCTGCAAGATCGCGGTAGTTCTACCGTCAGACGGGAGTCGCCCGCAGTATCGGGTCCGGTTCGAGACGGAAAACTTCGATCGGCGGATTCTTGAGAGCGATATCGACATGAACCAGTCGGTATCCCCTACGCCGAGAGTTGACGCCGACGCGGATATCCAGGGCGGATCCTGGTTGAAAACTTCAAGCATCAGGGTACGGAAGTAGCTTCCACTCTGACCAACCGGCAAACAGATTTGCCGCACGAAAGGAAAGAATTTGCAGGTTCTCGTTCGAGATAACAATGTCGACCAGGCACTCCGCGTCCTGAAGAAGAAGATGCAGCGCGAAGGTCTGTTCCGCGAGTTCAAGGCGCGTAGCGCTTATGAAAAGCCGTCCGAGAAGCGTGTTCGCGAAAAGGCGGAAGCGGTTCGCCGTCAGCGCAAGCTGGCGCGCAAGAAGCTGCAGCGCGAAGGTCTCCTTCCGGCTCCGAAGAAGGCAGTCCGTCCGGCTCGCTGAGCTGCCATGAGGCGAGCTCCGTCTAGATAGAGAGACCAGATGACTTCAAAAGACGAACTCTTCAATCCGGCCAAGCTCTCCCCGCGCGACAAGGCGGCTGCCACTGATACGACAGCGAAAGCAATCATCACGGCAGAAGCCGCGGCTCGCGAAAAGAAGACCGAGAAGCTCAGGGCGCTACGCTTGCAGCAAGAAGCCGAAGCACCAACCGCCGCCGCCCCTGCCAAGAAGCGGCGGACTGCGCCCAAGTCGGTTTGATCCTCCCAGCAGCCTCGCGCCAGCGCGCGAGGGCCCTCTCAACCCAATGGGGATACCCATGTGGATCGCTCGAGGCACGCGCGAAATCGCTACTGTGCTGTCACCTGTTGGAGCGCGGGCACCAGTTCGACGACCGGCGGGTTCCACTTTCCTGTCAAGGCTTCGCTCTCCGGTCCGTAGAGGCGCATTGTCAGGTTGAACGGCCCGGCAGGTGCCGGTAGCCAGTTCGCTTCCTTGTCCTCGCCCGGGCTCTTGTTCTGGAAGTAGAGATCAAGAGAACCGTCCGCATTGTAGGCGAAGGGCATCCAGCTGCTGACGGCAAATCGGTTCAGGCTGTTGGCGACTTGAAATCCCTCGGGATCGTAGAGCGTGACGGACCAGAACGCTTTGACCGGTGGCAGGTTCGCCTTGTCGAAGTGGATTTTGTAGCTGTTCGCTCCGTTTAGCGGGTTTCCCTTCTCGTCGCCGAGGTTGAGCGGATAGATCGCGTCCTCTGGCAGGTTTGCGCCCAGCCCGAGCTGCGCGACGATCGCCCGCTTCAAGTAGTAATTGCCGTAGACGCCCATGGTGTCGGTGTTCATCGACCAATTGTTGGCGACGCGGGCAAGCGTCGGAACTTTCCAGTCCATCAGCTTCTGGGCTTTGGCGGGAACCGCTTCCAATGCCTTGGCGACGGTTGGATCGATCTCGGTCTTATCGAAGCTTTTTCCCGGCTCTATGCCGATCCGTTTCATTAGCGCGATGATCGGTTGGTCGGTGATGTGAGGCGGATTATGTTTCATGACCTCGGACGCATAGGCGAAGAAATCCGCCGCGGTCATGCCGTCGACAGTCTTCTTCGGAGGCGTCGTCATATCGATCTTGGGATCGATCGTGACCTTCACCGGTTCTGCCGCCTTCCCCCATTGCGACAGCGGCGTGACCTTGTAGCCTGCCTGGATCTTGTGGACCGTGTCATAGTCGGCCGGCCCATCCGTTTTCGTGCGCCCAATGACCCAGACGAAGGGCGTCGGTGCGTCAATGCGCTGTACGCCGGCCGGCAGGTCCTTGCCGCTCCATCCAGGCGGCACAATCGCGAAATCCGCCTTCGCGGTTCCGGTCGTCCGCCATCCGGGCGAGGCGAATACGTCACTCCACATGTCGAGCATCGGCAGCAGGAAGTAGCGACCGTCGGTATCAGGCGCCGACACGATGACTGGTTCCTTGGTCATGTCGAGCCACGCAACGGAATAGAGCGTGTCAAAGTTCGGTCGGACGACATCTCGAAATTCAGCAGTTGGGAATTCCGGTACATTGGTGAACGCATTGGCCGGTCCACGGCCCATCTTCTTGCCCGCTTCGATATTTGTCGCCTGCGCACGGGTCACATCCATGGTGACTAGCGGATAAAGATAGACGTAGGCATCAACCCCGATGGCCGCGGCTTCTGCCTCGGTTATGGGGTCGGCGGCCATACCAGGCCCGGCAATGCACGCTCCGGTTAAAAATAGACCGGCAGCGAAATTGATAGCACGCAATGTCATTGCAACCCTCCCAACGACCGGCGCAACAATCCTCCTTGTTGAGGCGGTCCGTTCCAATTGATGCAAACCTGGGGTGGTGGCGCGTGTTGAAGATTATTCCCGAGGCTGCACCGGTTCGACTCATGCGAAAGACGTGATTTTCTGGTGCGCGAGGGCGGTCTCGCGCTGACTGAAAATATGCGCTCAGGAATTGTAAATTCAAGTGTTCTAAAATGCATTGAGGGTTGACCACTGTTTGCACGGGTCGGTTTGCGCGGGTCGGAAAGTGACTCAACGTTTTTCAAGTCGGGGTGAGAACGACCCGACGTCTCCTGCTGCATTCTCCCGTCGTGTCAAAACAAAAGCCGGTCCGCGTCGCAAAAGAAACGTTGTGCCGCTTTTGGATTTGCGATTTGTATGGCCGACGAGAAGGGACCTTTCCCCTGAAGGAGATGAAGGCGGATGCGCAGATACTCGGTTTTTGCCGTGGCGAGGGAGGCCCTGAGGGGTCACAAGGGCTGGGAGAAGCAGTGGACTTCGCCGGAACCGCGCGCCGAATACGACGTCATCATCATCGGTGGCGGCGGGCATGGTCTGGGTGCGGCCTATTATCTCGCCAAGGAGCATGGCATCACAAATGTTGCGGTGCTCGAAAAGGGCTGGCTCGGCGGCGGGAACACGGGTCGCAATACGACCATCATCCGCTCGAACTATCTCTATGAAGAGAGCATGCACATCTACGAGCATTCGATGAAGCTCTGGGAGAACCTCTCGCAGGATCTCAACTACAATGTTATGTACTCGCCGCGCGGCGTGATGATGCTATCGCACAATGTGCACGACCAGCAGTCTTTCAAGCGCCACATTCATGCCAACCGCCTCTACGGCATCGACAATGAATGGCTGACGCCGGAGCAGGCGAAGGCTTATTGTCCGCCGCTCGATATCTCAGCCAGCGCCCGCTACCCGATCAACGGTGCCGCCCTCCAACGTCGCGGCGGCACGGCGCGTCACGATGCTGTGGCCTGGGGCTACGCGCGTGCGGCGTCCGATCGCGGCGTCCACATCATCCAGAACTGCGAAGTCACCGGCATCCGACGCGGCCCTGATGGTCGCGTTACCGGTGTCGAGACATCACGTGGCTTCATCGGCGCCAAGAAGGTCGGCGTTTCGGCCGCAGGTCACACGACCACGGTCATGAAGATGGCCGATGTGCGCGTGCCGCTGCAATCGAGCCCGCTGCAGGCGCTGGTGTCCGAACCGCTGAAGCCGATCTTCCCCTGCGTGGTCATGTCCAACACCGTGCACGCCTATATCTCGCAGTCCGACAAGGGTGAGCTCGTCATCGGCGCCGGCACCGACCAGTACAATTCCTACAGCCAGACCGGCGGCCTGCAGATCATCACGCACACGCTCGATGCCATCTGCGAGCTCTTCCCGATGTTCCGCCGCGTCAAGATGATGCGCCAGTGGGGCGGCATCGTCGACAACACGCCGGACCGTTCGGCGATTCAGTCGAAGACGCCGGTTCCGGGTCTCTACGTCAACTGCGGCTGGGGCACCGGCGGCTTCAAGGCGACGCCGGGCTCGGCCAATCTCTTCGCGCACCTCATCGCCCGCGATGAGGAACACAAGTTCAATGCCGGCCTGACGCTGGACCGCTTCCGCACCGGCCGTCTGATCGACGAAGCCGCCGCCGCCGCCGTCGCGCACTGACACGAGGACATCATGCTTCTTATCTACTGCCCATACTGTCAGGAAGAGCGTTCCGAGCTCGAATTCCGCGGTGCCGGCGATGCCCATATCGCCCGTCCCACCAATATCGCCGACATCTCCGACGAGGCGTTCGAGGAATATTTCTTCCTGCGCGACAACCCGAAGGGGCTGATCTTCGAGCGCTGGCGCCACCAGCACGGATGCGGCCGTTTCTTCAATGCGGCGCGCGATACCATCAGCGACAAGTTCATCAAGACCTACAAGGCAGGCGAGCCGAAGCCCACGATCGGCGAAGCAGCCGTTCCGCATGCTCCCGTCGAGACCTACGAACAGCTCGAAGGAGAGGCACAATGAGCGGCACGAACCGTATTGCAGGCAAGGGTCGCCTGACGCCGGCCAGAACCGCGCGCTTCACCTTCGATGGCAAGAGCTACACGGCGCTCGAAGGCGATACCGTCGCCTCGGCGCTGATCGCCAACAACATCCATCTGGTCGGCCGCTCGTTCAAGTATCACCGTCCGCGGGGCATCCTTTCGGCCGGCGCCGAGGAGCCGAATGCGCTGATCGACGTTGCGCGCGACAGCGCCCGCAAACAGCCGAACGTGCGTGCCACCGTGCAGGAAGTCTTCGACGGTATGATCGTCGAATCGCAGAACCGTTTCCCATCGCTCTCCTTCGATATCGGTGGCATCAACAATCTGATGTCCCCGTTTTTCGCGGCGGGCTTCTACTACAAGACATTCATGTGGCCGAAGGCGGCCTGGAAGCACCTCTACGAGCCGATGATCCGTCGTGCGGCGGGCCTCGGCGTTGCGCCGAAGGAAGCCGATCCCGATCACTATGCCGGCCGTTATGCGCATTGCGACGTGCTCGTCGTCGGTGCCGGGATCGCCGGTCTTTCGGCGGCACTGGCGGCGGCGCAATCCGGTGCCAAGGTGATCCTCTGCGACGAGCAGGCGGATGTCGGCGGCGCGCTGCGCTACGACAGCGGCGTCAAGATCGACGGCCTTTCCGGTTATGAGTGGGCGCAGAAGACGGTCGCCACGCTGAAGGCAATGGACAATGTGCAGGTTCTGACCCGCACCACTGCTTTCGGTTACTACAACCACAATTTCGTCGGTCTCGCCGAGCGCGTGACCGACCATGTCGCGAACCCTGGCCGCCACCTGCCGCGCGAGCGTCTGTGGCAGCTGCGCGCCAAGCGCGTCATCCTCGCCAACGGCGCGATCGAGCGCCACATGGTGTTCCCGAACAACGATCGTCCGGGCATCATGCTGGCATCGGCTGCGCGCATGTATCTCAACCAGTATGGCGTCGCCGTCGGCCAGAAGGTCGGCGTTTATACGGCGCACGACTCGGCCTATGAGGCCGCCTTCGACCTGAAACGATCAGGCGTCGAGATCGCCGCGATCGTCGATTGCAGGCAGACGCCGGGTGCGGCCGTTCTGGCGGAAGCCCGTTCGCTCGGCATCGATGTTCTCACCGGTCAGTCCGTGGTCAATACGTCAGGCAAGCTCCGCATCTCGTCGATGACCGTTGCCCGCAATGGCGGCGGCTCGCCGCGCAAGATCGCGGTCGACGCGCTGCTGGTCTCGGCCGGTTGGACGCCTTCGGTGCACCTGTTCTCGCAGTCGCGCGGCAAGGTGGCGTTCGAGCCCGAGACGCAGCGCTTCCTGCCCGGCACGTACGCGCAGGATTGCCTTTCTGTCGGCGCCTGCAACGGCACGGACGATCTGCAGCAGACGATCGAGGAATCGCTGGCGGCCGGCGAGCTGATGGCGCAGGCAGTTGGGAAGCCCTCCGGCGGCAAGATCAGCATCACGGCTGAGCAAGCCCATCAGTGGACGGGCGGCATGATTGGCGCTGCTGAAGGCGCAGGTCCCGAGACCAGCGCCAAGGCGTTCATCGATTTCCAGCACGACGTCTGCGCCAAGGACATTCGCCTTGCCGTGCGCGAGGGGATGCACTCGATCGAGCATATCAAGCGCTTCACGACGAACGGCATGGCCTCCGACCAGGGCAAGCTCTCCAACATGCACGGCCTGGCGATCGCCGCCGAGATGCTGGGCAAGGAAATCCCGCAGGTCGGTCTCACCACCTTCCGCGCGCCGTACACGCCTGTCACCTACGGCACGCTGATCGCGCATTCGCGCGGCGATCTGTTCGATCCGGCGCGCAAGACGCCGCTGCACCAGTGGGAAGAGGCCCATGGCGCGGTGTTCGAGGATGTCGGCAACTGGAAGCGTGCGTGGTTCTATCCGCGCGCCGGCGAGACGATGCACCAGGCGGTCGCCCGCGAATGCAAGACGGCGCGCGATGTCGCCGGTGTGTTCGATGCCTCGACGCTCGGCAAGATCGAGATCGTCGGCCCCGATGCCGCCGATTTCATGAACCTCATGTACACCAACGCCTGGGACACGCTGAAGCCAGGCAAGTGCCGCTACGGCATCATGACGCGCGAGGACGGGTTCGTTTATGACGACGGCGTTGTCGGGCGTCTGGCCGACGATCGCTTCCACGTGACGACGACGACGGGCGGCGCGCCGCGCGTTCTCCACCACATGGAAGACTATCTGCAGACAGAGTTCCCGCATCTGAAGGTGTGGCTGACCTCGGTGACGGAACAGTGGGCCGTCATCGCTGTACAGGGTCCGAAGGCGCGCGAGATCATCGCCCCGCTGGTCGAAGGCATCGATATCTCCAACGAGGCCTTCCCGCATATGAGCGTTGCCGAGTGCACGGTCATGGGCGTGCCGGCGCGGCTGTTCCGCGTGTCGTTCACCGGTGAAACCGGCTTCGAAATCAACGTGCCGGCCGACTATGGCCAGTCCGTTCTGGAAGCCGTGTGGGCCAATGCAGAGCCGCTCGGCGCGTGCGTCTACGGCACCGAGACGATGCACGTTCTTCGCGCCGAGAAGGGTTACATCATCGTCGGCCAGGACACGGATGGCACCGTCACGCCTGACGATGCTGGTCTTTCCTGGGCGGTCTCGAAGAAGAAGACTGACTTCGTCGGCATTCGTGGGCTGAAGCGCCCGGATCTGGTGAAGGCAGGCCGCAAGCAGTTGGTCGGCCTCGTCACCAAGGATCCGAAGCTGGTGCTGGAAGAAGGCGCGCAGATCGTCGCCAATCCGAACGAGCCGAAGCCGATGACGATGCTTGGCCATGTGACCTCGTCCTACTGGTCGGAAAATCTCGGCAGGTCGATCGCCTTCGCGCTGGTCGCCGATGGCCGCAAGCGGATGGGCGAGACACTTTATGTGCCTATGCCCGACAAGACGATCGCCGTCGAGGTGACTGACATGGTGTTCTTTGACAAGGAAGGAGGCCGCATCAATGGCTGATACGGCAGTTCGCAAGTCGGTGCTCTCAGGTCGTCATGGCGGCTCGGCGACGGTACGGCTGACGGCAGCGCCGGCCGCCACCCGCATCGCGCTCCGTGCGCCCGCCGGATCCCTCAAGGCTCTGTCCTCCGCTCTTGGGGTCACGGTTCCGTCTTCGCCGAAGACCTCCGGCCGCAAGGGTGGCCGTGCCGCCCTCTGGCTCGGGCCGGATGAATGGCTCGTTATCGATGAGTCCGGTGCAGACCTGATGGGCGCGCTCACGAAGGCGGACGTGCTGCATTCGGCAACTGATGTCTCGCACCGCAACGTCGCGATCATCGTCTCCGGTCCCGGGGCCGAGGCGACGATCTCCGCGGGTTGCCCGCAGGATCTGTCGCTTGATGCCTTCCCGGTCGGCGCCTGCTCGCGCACGATTTTCGGCAAGGCCGAGATCGTGCTCTTCCGCACCGAGGACGATACGTTCCGTGTCGAGTGCTGGCGTTCGTTCGCCGATTTCGTATTCGGCCTGCTGGCCGAGGGTGCCGAAGACGCCGCGCATTAAGCGCCACGGAACTGGAATTCCCGATTGGGGGACGGTGCTCTTGTGCCGTCCCCATTCGGCTTCAAGTTGCAAGACCGGTGTCATTCATGCCATCATTCGCCATCGCGTGCGGCTTTGTCGGAGCGTAGCCGCAACGTTGCGGGGTGTCCTCAATGATGCTGCATCACGTTTCCATCGTCACGACGGATCTCGACCGATCGGTTGCCTTCTATCGCGATATCTTCGGTCTCGAGCGGATCGAGAGGCCTCCTTTCAGTACCGACGGAGCCTGGTTTGCCTGCGGAGCGCTGCAGGTCCACATCATCGTCAATCCGGTTGGGACGTTCCGGCGGGTGGCGACCATCGATACCGCCGACGGACATTTCGCCTTCCATACCGATGACTTCGAGGGATGTATCCGGGGACTGATCGCAAAGGGTTTTCGCGAGGATGCGCCCGAGGGAGATCCCCGGCGGCTGCGTGTGAGGCGTACCGGGCCGGCCGGTTTTCCGCAGGCCTACCTGCTCGATCCTGATCGCAACATCGTTGAAATCAACGGTGCACCATAGCGCAATCGCCGCAGCCTAAAGTCCTGTTGCGGTTGGCTTTTGCGAGCGGTTAGTCTGCCGGAACCGTTCGCGGGAGGAGTTCATGAAAATACGTGCCGCGGTTTTGCGCCGATCGCCGGTCGCGCCGCCATTTGCGGTGAGCCGGCCGCTCACGATCGAAGAACTCGAGCTCGCGCCGCCGGGGCGGGACGAGATCCTTGTTCGAATTGGCGCGGCCGGGCTCTGCCATTCCGATCTCTCCGTCATCAACGGCGACAGGCCGCGTCCGGTGCCGATGGCGATTGGACATGAGGCGGCCGGCACCGTGGAAGCGGTCGGGCCCGATGTCCATGACCTGACGCCCGGCGATCATGTGGTGATGAGTTTCATGCCGAGCTGCGGCCATTGTCTGCCCTGCGCCGAGGGACGCCCGGCGCTGTGCATTCCCGGCGCCGATGCCAACGGAAAGGGCACGCTGCTGTCGGGCGAGTGGCGACTGAGCTGCGATGAGGTGCCGATCCATCATCATCTCGGCGTCTCGGGCTTTGCCACCCATGCCGTGGTCTCGCGCCATTCGGCGATTCGCATTGACCGCGATATCCCGTTCGCTCACGCCGCGTTGTTTGGCTGCGCCGTGCTGACGGGCGTTGGCGCCGTGGTGAATACCTGTCATGTGCAGCCGGGGCAGACAGTCGCTGTTGTCGGTTTGGGTGGTGTCGGCTTGGCCGCGGTGCTTGGCGCCGTGGCGGCCGGGGCCGAACGCGTTGTCGCGGTAGACCTTGCTCCTGACAAGCTCGAGATCGCGCGTTCGCTTGGGGCGACAGACGTCTTTCGCGCCAGTGACCCTGACGTTGTGGAGCAAATCCGCGAGGCGACAAAGGGCGGCGTCGACCACGCGCTCGAGATGGCCGGAGCCGTCAAGGCCTTTGATCTCGCGTACCGCATCACGCGGCGCGGCGGAACGACGGTTACCGCAGGGTTGGCTAGTCCATCCAGTCAGTTCGCAATCCCCGCAGTCAGCCTGGTCGCCGAGGAGCGGCGCGTGCTCGGGAGCTATCTCGGCAGCTGCGTGCCAAGCCGGGATATTCCGCGCTTTGTCGGGCTCTTCAGGCGTGGAAAGCTGCCGGTGGATCGCTTGTTGTCTTCAACAGGTCCGCTGGAGGGGATCAACGAAGCCTTCGACCGGCTGCATGCCGGGGAGGTGATCCGGCACGTCATCGATTTCGAAGCGCACTAGGCTTCTTCGGGCCGGTCTTTTGGGTCGAATTGGATGATGGTGATCCACCGCGCGGTGAGCGCCGGCTTCTTCTCGTTCTCGATCTCGATCGAGACGTCGTAGGTCGTCATCAACATGCCGGCGCCGCGAAAGCGGGCTTCGGCAAGGATAAAGTGGCCGCGGATGCGTGCCCCCGATTTGACAGGCGAGAGGAAGCGGACGTTCTCGAAGCCGTAGTTGATGCCCATCGTCTGCTCACGGACTTTGGGCAGGCTGTTGTAGTTCATCGCTGAAAGCAGCGAGAGGGTGAGGAATCCGTGGGCGATGGTGCCGCCGAATGGGCTCGTGGCGGCGCGCTCTGGGTCGACGTGGATGAACTGATGATCGTCGGTTGCATGCGCAAAGGCATCGATCATTGCCTGATCGACGACAATCCAGTCCGAGAGGCCGGTTTCAGTGCCGATGAGCCCGCGCACATCCGCGAGCGAAATTTCCTTGACCATTGATTCCTCATGAGAAAGCGGCTGCGCAAGCCTTACAATGGGATTGTGACAATTGCGACAAGGAATTGCAGGCAGGGGCCTGGCCGGTTAACTATCCGAGATAGAAAGCGACCGAGCGGCGCGGCACGATGGCCGATGTCGCGGATTTTTCCTGACCATTGGGGGCGAGCAGCCGCCATGAGGACGGCCCGGGCAATGCAAAAATTTCCTCGCCGCCCGAGCGATTGAAAAGCACGGCCAGCCGTGCGGGCTTTCCGCCCTGCCCATCGCGCGTCGACAGCACCATTCCAAGCGTGGAAAAGTTCGGGGTCTCCCACTCCTGCACGCTCATCGGCTGGCCCGAAGGCGATATCCATTCGACGTCGCCATGGCCATCGAAGAAACCCGTTTCCGAGAACACGGAGAAGCGCTTGCGCAGGCTTGAGATCAAAGCGGTATGGGCGATGAGCTCATCGTCGAGCGCCGCCCAGTCCATCCAGGTGATCTCATTGTCCTGGCAGTAGGCATTGTTGTTGCCGCGCTGGGTGCGGCCTGCTTCGTCGCCTGCCGTCAGCATGATGCTGCCGCGCGTAGCAAAGAGCGTGGAGAGCAGCGCCTTCAGGTCATCGCGGCGTCTGCGAATGATATCGGGGTAGTGCGTTTCGCCCTCGGCACCATTGTTCCAGGAGTGGTTCTCGTTGTGGCCGTCGCGGTTCTGCTCGCCGTTCGCCTCGTTGTGCTTGCCGCTATAGGAGACGAGATCGCGGAGCGTGAAGCCGTCATGGGCGGCAAGAAAGTTGACGCTGCGCGTCCCGGTCGCACCGTTGCGGGAAAATATGTCCGAGGAGCCGGCCAGCGCAGTTGCGAGCGGTCCGGTCTTGTGATCGTCGCCGCGCCAATAGCACCTGACGTCATCACGTACGCGGTCGTTCCACTCGAGGAAGGGGGCTGGGAAGTTACCGAGCTGGTAGCCGCCAGGACCGATGTCCCAAGGCTCGGCGATCATTACGCGGTCCGACAAGACGTCATCGGCGAGCATTGCCATCAACGTTTCGCTGTTGGCCTCGAAGCCACCAGCGGTTCGGCCAAGAACGGGGGCAAGGTCGAAGCGGAAACCGTCAACGCCCGCGCCGAGCACGAAGTGGCGGAGGCTGTCGATGATCAGTTGCCTGACATAGGGGTTATCACAGGCGACGGTGTTGCCCGTTCCGGTATCGTTGACCAATTCGCCTGGCCGGTCGGTCAGATGCCGATAGAAGGAGAGGTTGTCGAGGCCGCGCAGCGACAGCGTCGTGCCAAAGCGGTCGCTTTCGCCGGTGTGGTTGAAGACGAGGTCGAGGACGACACCAATGCCTTCGGCGTGGAGCTTCGCCACGGTGTCGCGGAGCTCCGCCATGCCGCCGGGCACGAGCCGCGGGTCGAGCGCCATGAAGGCGACGGGGTTATAGCCCCAGCCGTTTCTGAGGCCGAGCGGCGGCAGGTGGCGCTCGTCGATCCAGGCGGTGATCGGCATCAACTCGACCGCATCCACGCCGATGCGCTTCAGATGCGCGATCACTGAAGGATGCGCCAAAGCCGCGACGGTGCCGCGCTGCGCTTGGGGAACATCCGGATGCAGCATGGTGAACGGTCGGACGGCAACCTCGTAGATGAAGCCACCCGGCTTGAAGAGCGGCTTTCCCGGCTTCACGGGGACATCGCGGGTGACGATCGCCTTCGGCACGAGGTGCTGCGTCTCGGCGCCGGAGGTGCCGAGCAGGGGATCGTAGTGGAAGGGGCGATCGAGTTCCTTGGCGTAGGGATCGACCAGCAGCTTCGACGGGTCGAACCAGAGGCCGTCGTCGGGCGCATAGACGCCGCCGGCGCGGTAGCCGTAGCGCGCACCTTCCTTCAAGCCGTCGACGAAAAGGCGATGAACATCGTCATCGCCTCGTTTCATCGGCAGGCGGGCCAGTTCCTTGTCGTCGTCGCCGAACAGACACAGCTCGATCTGTCCTGACTTGCGCGACCAGACGGCGAAATCAACGCCGGTCTCGAGGATGGTTGCTCCGCCTTGCCCGGGTCTACCCGCCGCCATGCCGTTCGGTCAGGTGATCACGGAAGGAGCGTCGCGGCCCGTGCGGCTGCGAATGCCCGCGATGGTCTCGGCGGCAGCAATAAGATCGGCGAGCGCTTCCTGCGTCTCGATGTTGTGGCGGGTCGAATCCGCCTCGTACCGCTCGAGATAGACACGCAGCGTGGCGCCGGATGTGCCGGTACCGGAGAGACGGAAGACCACGCGCGAACCGCCTTCGAACAGGACGCGAATGCCCTGATGCTCGCTGACCGACTTGTCGACTGGGTCGTGATAGGCAAAGTCGTCGGCCTTCTCGACCTTCAGCGGGCCGAAGCTCTGGCCCGGCAGCGACGCAAGCTGGCTGCGCAGGTTTGCGATCAGGCCGTTCGCCGCGTCAGTATCGACGCCTTCATAGTCGTGGCGCGAATAGTAGTTGCGGCCGTAGGTCTGCCAGTGCTGGGTGACGATGTCCTGAACGCTTTCGCCGCGAACGGCAAGGATGTTCAGCCACAGCAGAACCGCCCAGAGGCCGTCCTTCTCGCGCACGTGGTTGGAGCCGGTGCCGGCGCTTTCCTCGCCGCAGATCGTCGCCATGCCGGCGTCGAGCAGGTTGCCGAAGAACTTCCAGCCGGTCGGCGTCTCGTACATGCCGATACCGCGGCGCTCGGCGACGCGATCGGCCGCACCTGAGGTCGGCATGGAGCGGGCGATGCCGGCGAGACCACCGGAATAGCCGGGCGCGAGGTGGGCGTTGGCGGCAAGGATCGCGAGGCTATCGGAGGGTGTGACGAAGATGCCGCGGCCGATGATGAGGTTGCGGTCGCCGTCGCCGTCGGATGCCGCGCCGAAGTCGGGCGCATCATCACTCATCATCTCGTCGTAGAGTTCCTTGCAGTGAACCGGGTTCGGGTCCGGATGGTGGCCGCCGAAGTCGGGCAGCGGCATGAAATTGCGGACCGAACCGGACGGCGCGCCGAGACGGTTTTCGAAGATTTCCTTGGCATATGGGCCGGTGACGGCGCTCATTGCGTCAAAAGCGATGCGGAATCCGAGGCTGATGAGGTTGCGGATCGCGGGGAAGTCGAACAGCTCTTCCATCAGAGCCGTGTAGTCTTCCACCGAATCGAGCACCGAGAGGATCATGCCGCCCGGCAGTTCGTCCTTGCCGATGCGGTCGAGGTTGACGTCCGCGAAATCGGCGATCTTGTAGGTGTCGATCACCTTCGTGCGCGCATAGATCGCGTCGGTGATCTTCTCCGGCGCGGGGCCGCCATTGTTGATATTGTACTTGATGCCGAAATCTTCGGTTGGACCGCCGGGATTGTGGCTGGCCGAAAGGATGATGCCGCCGAAGGCTTTGTATTTGCGAATGATGTGGGAGGCTGCCGGGGTCGACAGGATGCCGCCCTTGCCGACGATCACCTTGCCGAAGCCATTGGCGGCGGCCATCTTGATCGCCTTCTGAATGACTTCCCGGTTGTAGTAGCGTCCGTCGCCGCCGATGACGAGGCACTTGCCATGAAAGCCTTCCAGCGAATCGAAGATCGACTGGATGAAGTTCTCGGCATAGTTCGGCTGCTGGAATACCGGAACCTTCTTTCGCAGGCCGGAGGTACCGGGCTTCTGATCCTGGTAGGGCGTAGTGGGTACGGATTTTATCATTTTCTCTCACTTGCCTTTAGGGGCGAGGCTTGAATAGAGGGCGGCATAGCGCTCGGCGCTCTTCTCCCACGAAACATCCGATTTCATGCCCTGCTTTTGCAATTGGGTCCAGACTTTTTGATCGGCGTAGAGATGTAGCGCGCGGCGGACCGCCTGCAACAGACCGGATGGAGTTACAGGCGAGAATTGTATCCCGGTTGCCGCTTTCGCCGCAAGCGCGGCATGGTTGGCGTCAATAACGGTGTCGTTCAACCCGCCGGTGCGGGCAACGATCGGCACGCATCCATAGCGCAATCCGTAAAGCTGCGTCAGGCCGCAGGGCTCGAATCTGGACGGGATGATGATGGCGTCGCAACCGGCCTGCATGAGATGGGACATCGGCTCGTTGTAGCCGATGGAAACGCCGATCCGCCCGGGGTGACGGGCGGCGGCGGCAAGCAGTGCCCCTTCGAGCGCCGCGTCTCCGGAACCCAGAATGGCCAGCTTGCCGCCCATGTCGACGATCTGGTCGGCGGTGGCGGCGATGACATCCATGCCCTTCTGCCAGGTCAGGCGGCTGATGATGCAGAAGATCGGCGCGTTGTCGTGGTGAAGTCCGAAGAACTCAGCGATCGAGCTGCGGTTTTCGACGCGGCTCTTCAGCATGCTGCTGTTGTAATGCGTGTGGACAACCGGGTCGGTCGAGGGGTTCCAGACTTCGGTATCAATGCCGTTGACGATGCCGTGCAGTGAATCGATTCGGCTTGCGATGACACCCTGGAGGCCCATGCCGAACTCGGTGGTCAGGATCTCGCCGGCATAAGAGGGGCTGACAGTGGTGATGGCGTGTGCAGTCTGCAGGCCGCCCTTCAGGAAGCCGATATTGCCGTAATATTCGATGCTTTCCGTTGCGAAGGCGTGCGGCGGCAGACGAAGACCCGGAAAGATATCGGCGCCGAACTGCCCCTGGAAAGCAATGTTGTGGATGGTCAGGACGCTCGGCAATTCCGGCGTCGGATTGTAGCGCATGTAGACCGAGGTCATTGCCGACTGCCAGTCATGCGTATGCACGAGGTCCGGCCGCCAGTCCAGCATCAACCCCGCGGCAATCTCGGCGCCGGCCAGGGACAGAGCCGCGAAACGGCGCCAATTGTCGGGGTAATCCTTGCCGGTGGCGTCGAGATAGGGGCCGCCCGACCGGTCGTAATAGGCGGGGGCGTCGAGCACGAGGATATCGAGCCCGTCGTGCTTGACTTCGAGCACGGTTGCCGGTTCGCCGAGCAGATCGTCGAATTGGAGTCGGACTACAGGATTGCGGATAGCCCTCATGACGGCCGGATAGCCCGGCATGAGGGTCTTGGTTTCGATGCCGAAACGCTCAAGGGCGATCGGCAGGGCACCCGCCACATCGGCGAGGCCCCCTGTCTTGACGAGCGGGAAGACTTCGGACGAAACCGAAAGAACTTTCATGGCTTACAGGCCCAGCTTGTCGATCATCGGTTGGGTAATGAGGCAAATGCCGCCCTCGCTGCGGCGGAAACGCTTGGCATCTAGAACCGGATCCTCGCCGACGATGAGGCCTTCAGGAATGACGACTCCGTGGTCGATCACGACGTTTCTGAGTTGGGCGTGCCTTCCGATCTTGACGCTCGGGAGAACGACGGCACCTTCGAGCTTGGAGTAGGAATTGGCGCGAACGCCGGTGAAGAGGAGGCTCTTGTTCAGCGTTGCGCCGGAAATGATGCAGTCGCCCGCGACGACGGAGGATGTGGCGGAGCCGCGGCGGTCTTCGTCGTCATGGACGAACTTCGCCGGGGGCGAGATTTCTGCATAGGTCCAGATCGGCCAGGACTTGTCGTAGATATCCAGTTCCGGAACGATCGCGGTCAGGTCGATGTTGGCCTGCCAATAGGCGTCGATCGTTCCAACATCGCGCCAGTAGGGCTCGTGCTCGAAATCCGACCGGACGCAAGAGTTGGCGAAACGATGGGCGACGGCCTTACCGTTCTTGACGATGTAAGGGATGATGTCCTTGCCGAAATCCTTGCTGGAGTTCGGGTCAGCGGCGTCGCGGCGCAGTGCGTCGATCAGGAATTTCGTGTGGAACACGTAGATGCCCATCGAGGCAAGCGCGAATTCCGGCTTGTCGGGAATGCCCGGCGGATCGGCGGGCTTCTCGACGAAGTCGATGATCCGGTCGGTCGTGTCGACGTGCATGACGCCGAAGCCGACGGCTTCCATGCGCGGGACTTCCAGGCAGCCGATCGTGACGTCGGCGCCGGAATCGACATGCTGCTGCAGCATGTATTCGTAGTCCATCTTGTAGACATGGTCGCCGGCGAGGATGACCATGTATTCGACGCCATAGTCCTCGATGATGTCGATGTTCTGGTAGACCGCATCGGCGGTGCCTTCATACCACTGCGTCTCCGAGACGCGCTGGGAGGCTGGCAGAATGTCGAAGCTCTCGTTCCGCTCGGGGCGGAAGAAGTTCCAGCCGCGCTGCATATGGCGGATCAGCGAGTGCGCCTTGTACTGGGTGGCGACGCCGATGCGGCGGATGCCCGAGTTCAGCGCGTTCGACAGCGCAAAGTCGATGATGCGGGTCTTGCCGCCGAAATAGACCGCCGGCTTGGCGCGGCGATCGGTGAGTTCCTTCAGGCGGCTTCCCCGACCACCCGCGAGAACATAGGCCATTGCGTCGCGGGCAAGTGGCTGAACACGTTTTTCTACCATTTTTATCCTCCCACCAGTCGTCAGTTCTCGGGTTCAAGCATGATCGTCGCCAGAGGCGGCAAGGTGATCGATGCGGCGATGGCGCCACCTGCGTTGACGGCCTGCACGCGGCCACCATTGCCCTTGCCGCTGCCGCCATAGATGTCGGCATCGGTATTCAGTATCTCGCGCCAGCGCCCCTCGGTCGGCAGGCGCACGGAATAGTTCTCGCGATAGACAGGCGTCAGGTTGCAGATGACGGCGACCGGCTTCTCTCCTGGCGCCTTGCGCAGCCAGGCAAAAACGGAGTTCTCGTGGTCGTCGGCGATCAGCCATTCGAAGCCATCGCCCTCGCAGTCGCGGGCGTGCAGGGCCGGCTTGCTGCGGTAGGTGAAGTTGAGGTCGCGCACCAGCCGGCGCATGCCCTCGTGCATGCGGTACTGCAGCAGGTTCCAGTCGAGCGAGGTTGCCTCGTTCCACTCGCTCCACTGCGCGAATTCCTGACCCATGAAGAGCAGCTTCTTGCCCGGATAGCCCCACATGAATGCGTAATAGGCCCGCAGATTCGCAAATTTCTGCCAGTCGTCGCCGGGCATCTTGGCGATCAGCGAGCCCTTTCCGTGCACCACCTCGTCATGGGAGAGCGGCAGCACGAAGTTTTCCGAATAGGCGTAGAGCAGGCCGAAGGTCAGCTCGTTGTGATGATGCTTTCTGTGGATCGGCTCACGGCTCATGTAGCTCAGTGTGTCGTGCATGAAGCCCATGTTCCACTTGAAGCCGAAGCCGAGGCCGCCTTCATGCACCGCCTGCGACACCTTCGGCCAGGAGGTCGATTCTTCGGCGATGGTCATGACGCCTGGATGCTCGGCGTAGATACGGGTGTTCATGTTCTGCAGGAAGCGCACAGCCTCCAGGTTCTCATTACCGCCGTACTCGTTCGGGATCCATTCGCCGTGCTTGCGGGAATAGTCGAGGTAGAGCATCGAGGCCACGGCATCGACGCGCAGACCATCGAGATGGAACTTCTCGGCCCAGTAAAGCGCGTTGTTGACCAAATAGGAAACGACTTCGGTGCGGCCGAAATTGTAGATTGCCGTATTCCAGTCGGGGTGGAAGCCCTGGCGCGGGTCGGCATGCTCGTAGAGCGCCGTGCCGTCGAACCAGCCGAGACCGTGTTCGTCGGTCGGGAAATGGGCTGGCACCCAATCGAGGATGACGCCGATGCCGACCTTGTGGCAGCCGTTGACGAAGCGGGCGAAACCCTCCGGCTCGCCGAAGCGGGCGGTCGGCGCATAGAGCCCGGTCGTCTGGTAGCCCCAGGAGGGATCATAGGGATGCTCGGTAATCGGCAGGAACTCGATATGGGTGAAGCCCATGTCGACGCAGTAGGGGATTAGACGGGCGGCAAGCTCGTCCCAGGAGAGGAACGAGCCATCGTCGCGCCGCTGCCAGGAGCCGGCATGAACCTCGTAGATCGAGATCGGCTGACGACGCTTGTCGGTTTCGCTCCAGTGCTTCAGATGCGCTGCGTCGTCCCATTCCTGCAGCAGCTCGGATGCCGCGACCGAGGCCGTCTGTGGGCGTAGTTCGCTGCGTCGGGCGAAAGGGTCGGCCTTTAGCGGCAACAGCACACCGTCGTGGCCGCGGATTTCGAATTTGTAGGCGACACCGGTCGGAACGTCAGGAGCGAAGATCTCCCAGATACCGGCGCTGGAGCGGAAGCGCATTACATGGCGGCGACCATCCCAGCCATTGAAGTCACCGACAACCGAGACACGCTGAGCATTCGGCGCCCAGACGGCGAAATGGATCCCCTGCGCGCCCTCGTGCTTGATCCAGTGTGCGCCCATCTTGTCGAAGAGGCGCAGATGGGAACCTTCCCGCACGTAATAGTCATCCATCGGGCCGAGGACGGGTCCGAAGCTGTAAGGGTCGGTCACCGCCCATTCGGCATCGCCGCGTCGCGCGCGATAGCGCACCGGCTGCTGCTTCGTCACCGAAACCTCGCCGGCGAAAAAGCCGTCAGAATGCTGCTGCTTCAATTCGCCGATGACGCTGCCATCGAGCGCCATCGCGGTCACCTCTTCGGCGCCCGGAATGAAGCAGCGGGTGACGTAGGCGTTTCCCGATTTGTGAACGCCGAGAACGGCGAAGGGATTGGAATGCGACCCTGCGAGGATTGCCGCTATCTCGTCTGCCGAAATCTCCCAGGGAAGTCTGACTTCAGGGGTGGCTTTCGGCGCTTTCATCCGGCTCTCCAGATTTCCTTGGCATATTGCCGTATCGTGCGGTCGGATGAGAACCAGCCCATCCGAGCCGTGTTGCAGATCGCTTTCTTGTTCCACGCCGACGGATCGGTCCAGAGCTGGTCGATATCGCGCTGCGCCTGCGCATAGGCATCGAAATCGGCCGCCACCATGAACCAGTCATGCGCGTAAATGCCTTCGATCAGCGCCGCGTATCGGCTTCGATCGTCGTGCGAGAAGACGCCGGAACTGATGGCCTGGAGTGCCTGAGACAGTTCACGCGACGCTTCGATGATGGCGCGGGGATTGTGGCCATCTGCACGGGCGGCGGCGACTTCGTCGGCACGCAGGCCGAAAATGATGATGTTGTCCTCGCCGACATGGTCGCGCATCTCGACATTGGCGCCGTCGAGTGTCCCGATCGTCAGCGCGCCGTTCAGCGCGAACTTCATGTTGCCGGTGCCCGATGCTTCCATCCCAGCAGTCGAGATCTGCTCAGACAGATCGGCGGCCGGCACCATGACCTCGGCAAGGGAAACGTTGTAGTTCGGCACGAACACGACCTTCAGCAGGCCGCGGACGGCCGGGTCGTTGTTGATCGTGCGGGCGACGTCGTTGATCAGTTTGATGATCAGCTTGGCGTTATGGTAGCTCGGCGCCGCCTTGCCGGCGAAGAGCTTGACGCGCGGCACCCAGTCCAATTCTGGATGTGAGCGGATCTGGTCGTAGAGCGCGACTGCTTCGATAATGTTGAGCAGCTGCCGCTTGTACTCGTGGATGCGCTTGATCTGGATATCGAACATAGCCGACGGATCGAGTTTGATGCCCATGCGGCTGGCGACGAGATTGGACAAGGCCACCTTGTTGGCGCGCTTCACCGCCGCGAACTTCTCCTGGAAGCTTGCATCATTCGCGAACTTGTCGAGCGGCTTCAGCTTTTCGGCGTCATCGAGGAAGTCGTCGCCGATCGTTTCGCGGATCAGCGAGGTCAGGCCGGGATTGCACTGCTGCAGCCAGCGGCGCGGCGTGATGCCGTTGGTCTTGTTGTTGATGCGGTCGGGATAGAGCTTATGCAGGTCGGCAAAGACGGTGACCTTCATCAGGTCGGTGTGCAGAGCCGAAACGCCGTTGATCGAATGAGCGCCGACGAAGGCGAGATTGCCCATGCGTACACGGCGCTCGCCGCTTTCCTCGATCAGGGAAATCGAGCGGATTTCCGTTTCGGAGAAGGTCTTGGTCTTGCGCGCCTCCAGCAGCACCTTGGCGTTGATCGCGTAGATGATCTGCATATGCCTCGGCAGCAGGCGCTCGAACAGTGGGATCGGCCAGCTTTCCAGCGCTTCCGGCAGGAGGGTGTGATTGGTGTAGGCGATCGTGCCGCGGGTGATGTCCCAAGCCTGGTCGAAGTCGAGACCATGCACGTCGCACAACAGGCGCATCAGTTCCGCGACCGAGACCGCCGGATGCGTGTCGTTCAGTTGGACCGCCACCTTGTCGGGCAGCGAGGTGAAATCGTCATACTGCTGCAGGTGACGGCGCAGGATGTCCTGCAGCGAAGCGGAGGAGAAGAAGAATTCCTGGCGCAGGCGCAGTTCCTGGCCGGCCGGCGTCGCGTCGGCGGGATATAGAACGCGCGTCAGGCTTTCGGCCTTGTTGCTCTCACGCAGCGCGCCGATATGGTCGCCGGCGTTGAAGGCGTCGAGCAGGATCGGGTCGATCGGCTGCGCGGACCAGAGGCGCAGCGTGTTGACGCGCTTGCCGCGCCAGCCGACCACCGGAGTGTCGAAGGCGGCGGCGATGACACGCTCGGCGGGTTTCCACACATAGCGCGGCTCGCCCTCGGGGCTATTGACCACGTCGACGGTGCCGCCGAAGCCGATTTCGTAAGCGCTCTCGCGACGCTCGAATTCCCAAGGATTGCCGTGCGCCAGCCAGCTTTCCGGCAACTCCACCTGCCAGCCATCGGCAAGCTGCTGCCGGAAAAGACCGTGGACGTAACGGATACCGTAGCCATAGGCCGGGACATCGACGGTCGCCATGCTTTCCATGAAGCAGGCGGCGAGACGGCCAAGGCCGCCGTTGCCAAGAGCGGCGTCAGGCTCGAGGCCGGCGATGACAGAGACATCGACGCCGAGCGAGGCGAGCGCGTCGCGAACCTGTTCCATGAGGCCGAGGTTCGAGACGGCGTCGCGCATCAGGCGGCCGATGAGGAATTCGAGGGAGAGGTAGTAAACGCGCTTGTCGCCTGTTGCGTAGACCTTGCGGGTCGACTCCATCCACTTGTCGATGATGCGGTCGCGTATGACGAGGATGGTTGCCGTCAGCCAGTCATGCGGCTTGGCGACCTTCGCATCCTTGCCGATGCGGTAGGTCAGGCGTTCGATGATTTCTTCGGCGAGAATTTCTGGCTTGGAGCTGCGCGGCGCGGGGGAGGGGATTGTCGGCTTCGAAACGGTGTTCATCGTCAGTCCTCGCCAATTCTGTTTGGTTTCAGTACGTTATGCCAATTTCAATCGGTTTGCCGCGCACTAAACACGCAGTTTATGCATCGTTACAACGCACTTGCAACAAAGGAATTACCCAAACGAAAAAATTGCCGAGGCTTGGCGCTCCGCTGCGGAAAGAGCTTGATTTCAATCGGTTTTCCGAATTTGATATGCGCGTTTTTGCAGGCAAACGAAAAGCCGCTCCGGTTTGTTCCGGGGCGGCTTTTGTTGTTTGCGGGTCTTTGCTGTTACCAGTTCGTCAGGCGGGTCGCGAGCTCGTCGCCTTGGCGGCCATGGCCCAAGTCCGCAACCAGCTGAGCCATGCTATTGGGCTGATAGGCGTTGCTCGGGGTGGTCCCGCAGGAGGCAAGGAGGTCCTTGACCTTTTGCGGCACCATGAACGCCACGGTAAAGATCTGAATTCTATCGGCTATTCAATTATCCCAACGGAATGACATCCACGGCCTGGACAGCGCGTTGGCCGCCGTAGCTCTTCAGCACGCCGATGACCGGGGCGACGTCGGCGTAGTCGCGGCCATAGGCAACGACGATGTGGTCGGTGCCGGCCGGGATGTTGTTCGTCGGATCCAGTTCGACCCAGCCGATCGTTTCGCCGCACCAGACCCTGACCCACGCATGCATGGCGTCCGCCCCCTCCAGCCGTTCCTTGCCGGGCGGCGGAATGGTGCGCAGGAATCCGGAGACATATCCGGCGGGAATGCCGAGGCTACGCAGAGCAAGGATCATGACATGGACGAAGTCCTGGCAGACGCCGCGCTTTATTTGGAAGGCTTCAAGCGGCGTCGTATCGACGGTCGTCGCTTCGGCATCATAGGTGAAATCCAGATGGATTTTCGCGCATAGCGCAGTGGCGATCTGCAGCACGGTCCATGACGGTTCGGCGCAGGCCTTCGCATAGTCCGAGATCGCGCGTGTGTCCGAAAGGCGGGGGCTATTGCCGAGGAAATGATGCGGGGCGTCGGGCTTCAGCGACCAGACGCCTGCGACCTCATTCGGAAGCTTTGCGAGCACGGGGGAAAAATCCGCTGCGATCGAATGGCTCTCCACCTGCACGCGGGCATGCATGCGGATATCCAGCTTTTCATGCGGCGCGCGCAGCATGAAGGAAGTCGCGGGGTGCTCGAAGAAATCGACGAAGTGCGCCTGTTCATCCGGCGTCGGCGAAACCTTGATCGAGCCGGCCACCAGCCGTTGCCGGTTCGGCAGCGACAGCGGCATCAGCCGCATGATGTGGCGGGCGCCAGAGGCCGGCGTGTCGTAGATGTATCCCATGTGCAGCGAGAGATCGTAAAGCACCTGGGTCATCCGAGATATGTGTGGGCAAGGAGGTCGGACAGATGCTCCAGCTCGCGTTCGAGGCGGCGGTAGACATCGACGCTCATCGTCTCCGGCGTCATCACGGCAAGGCCGGAGTGCAACCGCATCGCTTCGCGATAGAAGGGCGACATCTGGCCGTTGACGAGTGCGTTCGGGAGCTGCTCCACCTCGCGGTGGATCTCGTTCATCTGGAAAAGAATTGAGCGTGGATTGAGCGGATCGAGCGCGAGCAGATCGGTGACCGTGAGGCGAGCGGTGTTGACGTTGTAGCGGCGGCGATGGGTCATGACGCTGTCGCCGATCTCCAGCAGCATGTCGAGCGCGCCATCAGGGGCGTCCGGCCCTGACATGTGCCCGAGCAGCCGTGTCATGTGCAGCCCGCGCTCGATATGGCGGCCGAGCGAGAGGAAACGCCAGCCGGTGAAGCGATACATGTTTTCGTGCACCAGACCGGCGAAGCCCGCGAGCTTGCGCAGCAGAATCGTCATCGCGTGGCTTGCATCGTCGCCGGGAGAAATCGTCTCGTGGAACCGTCGCGCCGTCTTGGCGAGATCAGTGAGCGCCAGCCAGCCATCCGGCGAGAAACGGTCGCGAATGTTGCTGGCGGAATAGACGGCGCTGTCGATGTTGCGCATTAGCGTATCCGGGACTGCTTCCTCGGTGTCGATATCGACGGCGGCCAGATAGGCTGTCACGTCGGCCAACAGGGGCTGGTTCGGATCGGCGGCTTCCGCAAAGCGGGCGTGCCAGGCGCGCAGGATGCGCAGCGCCCCTTCGGCGCGCTCGATGTAGCGGCCGAGCCAGAAGAGATTGTCGGCCGCGCGGCTCGGCAGGCTGCCCGGCATGTTGCGGGTGAAGCTGCCTTCCGCTGGCAGCAATGTGTGCTGCTCCACCGGCTTGTCGCTGACGATCCAGACGTCGGCGGCGGCACCACCCGATTGCATGGCGATGGCCGAAACGTCGTCACTGCCGCCGATGCGGGCAAAGCCGCCCGGCATGATCTGCCAGCCATTGGCCGTGCGGGCGGCGAAGACGCGTAGCGACATCGGCCGCGGCGTCAGCTTGCCGTCGATCCAGGCCGGGGTCGTCGATAGCGTTACGACTTCCTGCCCGGCAAGTTTGGCGCCGTCGGAGTTCAACCAATCGCCGATCGAATCCTTGGTCGTGGCGCGCAAGGTCGAGCCGAGCACGGATTCGCCCCTGTCATCGAAGAACGGTGCGCGCGAATAGGCCGGACCGATCACCATCTTTTCGATGTTGGCCGCCACATGTTCGCGTTCGCCCTTCTGGCCGCACCACCAGGTCGCGATCGAGGGGAGCTTCAACTCTTCGCCAAACAGACGACGACAGATGGTCGGCATGAAGGCGAGCAGCGCGCGTGTTTCAATGATGCCGCTGCCGAGTGCATTGACGATGGTCACGCTTTCGGCGCGCAGAGCCTCGACGAGGCCGGGCGTGCCGATATGTGAATTCTGGTTCAGTTCCAGTGGATCCGAATAGGCCGAATCGAGGCGGCGCCAAAGCACGGTGATCGGCTTCAGGCCCGACACGGTGCGGACCATCACCTTGCCGTTGACGACAGCCAGGTCTTCGCCCTCGAGCAGCATGAAGCCGAGATAGCGGGCGATATAGGCGTGCTCGTAATAGGTTTCGTTGGCGGGGCCCGGCGTCAGCACGGCGATGCGGTCGTCGCCGCTGTGCTTCATGCCCTGCAGCGCATCGCGGAAGGCGCCAAAGAAGGAGGCGAGGCGATGAACCGGCGTCTCAGCGTATATATCGGAGAAGGCGCGGGTCGTCGCCACGCGGTTTTCAAGCGCAAAGCCGGCGCCAGACGGCGCCTGCGTACGGTCAGCGAGGACCCACCAGTTTCCATCAGGACCGCGGCCGATCTCGAAGGCGCAGAAATGCAGGTAGTGACCGCCGGCCGGGGTGACGCCGACAAGCGGACGCTGGTATTCGGGGTTGGCAGCGATCAGGGCCGGTGGCAGCACGCCCTCCGCGACAAGGCGATTTTGGCCGTAGACGTCGGCAACGATCGCTTCCAGCAGGTCGGCGCGCTGGACGAGCCCAGCCGAGACCGCCTCCCATTCGCGCGCATCAATGAGGACCGGAACGTGCGAGAGGGGCCAGGAGCGCTCGGCGCTTCCGGTGCTGCCGTAGGCTCGGTAGAAAACGCCGGCGTCGCGCAGGTAACGGTCGGCGCGGGTGAAGCGTTCGGTCAGCTCCTTTTCGGGCATTCCGCTCAGATGCGAAAAGAAGCGCTGCCAGACCGGGCGGATGGCGCCGTTGGTGTCGACCATCTCGTCGGCGACGCCGGGCAGAGGAGTGTAGTCAAGCACGGCATCGTTTCCGGTGCGGATCGCTGGCTCTTCCCTCAGTTCTGCCGTCGGTTTCTTGCCCATTTCGCCCTAGTGCTTAGATTCCCACCGGTCGTCGAAGATCGAGCGTCAGCGGGAATTCCGGTGAAACTGTCTCGGCACGCGGAATGAATGCGCCTGCCGTATGCCCCCACGGCTCGAATCGCGCCAGCCGTCTCGCTTCCGCTTCGTTACCATTGACCGGGAAGGTCTCATAGTTACGCCCGCCCGGATGGGCAACATGATAGATGCAGCCGCCGATCGAACGCTTCGACCATGTATCATAAATGTCGAAGGTGAGCGGCGTATTGACCGGCAAAACCGGGTGCAATCCCGACGCAGGCTGCCATGCCTTGAAGCGAACGCCAGCGACCGAGACGCCCGCCGTGCCGGTCGAGCTCAACGGAACCGTGCGGCCGTTGCAGGTCACGGTGTAGCGGGAGGCATTGCTGGTTTCCAGCCGGACCTGCAGGCGCTCTACGGAGCTGTCGACATAGCGGACCGTGCCGCCGATCGCGCCCTCCTCGCCCATGACGTGCCAGGGTTCCAGCGCCTGCCGCAGTTCGAGCTTAGAGCCTTCGTATTCGACCTCGCCACAGAAGGGGAAGCGGAATTCAAGCTGTGCCTTGAACCATTCCGGGCTGAGGTCGAAGCCATTCTGCTTGAGGTCGCCGAGCACGTCGAGGAAATCGGCCCAGATGAAGTGCGGCAGCATGAAGCGGTCGTGCAGCGACGTGCTCCAGCGCACGAACTTGCCGTCCGCAGGGTGCTGCCAGAAGCGGGCGATCAACGCGCGGACCAGCAGTTGCTGGGCAAGCGACATACGTGCGTTCGGCGGCATTTCGAAACCGCGGAATTCGACGAGGCCGAGCCGTCCGGTTGGGCCATCCGGCGAAAACAGCTTGTCGATGCAGATCTCGGCGCGGTGCGTGTTGCCAGTGACGTCGGTCAGCAGATTGCGGAACAGCCTGTCCACCAGCCAAGGGAGGGGTTGCGCGCCGCGACCCGGCGCGGGGACCTGGGCGAGCGCGATTTCCAGTTCGTAGAGGCTGTCGTGACGGGCTTCGTCGATGCGCGGCGCCTGGCTGGTCGGGCCGATGAACATGCCCGAGAACATGTAGGAGAGCGAGGGATGGCGCTGCCAGTGCAGTACCAGGCTCTTCAACAGGTCAGGGCGGCGCAGGAAGGGGCTGTCGCCCGGATTGGCGCCACCAACGACCACATGGTTGCCCCCGCCGGTACCGGTGTGGCGCCCGTCGATCATGAACTTGTCGGTGCCGAGGCGGCTTTGGCGGGCTTCCTCGTAGATCGTCATCGTAATGTCGACGCAATCCTGCCAGTTGGAAGCGGGATGGATATTGACCTCAATGACGCCGGGATCGGGGGCGACGCGGATGACATTGATGCGCTCGTCCTGCGGCGGCGAATAGCCTTCGATATGGACGGGCAGGCCGAGTTCGGTCGCTGCATTCTCCGCGGCGGCGATCAGTTCGAGATAGTCCTCGATGCGCTCGACCGGCGGCATGAAGACGCAGAGCCTTCCGTCGCGCGGTTCGACCGAGATTGCGGTGCGCACGGCGCCGCCGATCTCGCCGACGGTTTGCTCAACGCGGTTCTGGCTGCTGTCGTCGCTGTGGCGGGAGGCTTCCGGCATGGCGCGGCCGGATGGCACGAAGACTTCGGGCAGCGGATTGCGCGGAATCGACGGGTCGGCGGGGTGGATATAGGGGAAACGCGCCGGCGGCACATAGGGCAGGGTGCCGAGGGGCAGGCGATAGCCGACGGGGCTGTCGCCGGGAACGAGGAAGATCTTGCCGCGGCGGGTCTTCCATTTTTCGCTGACCCAGCGCGTGCTAGAGGCGCGCGCGTTCCAGGCCTGCACCGGCAGGATGTAGCCGGTCGGTACGGTCAGGCCGCGTTCGAAGACGCGGGCGATGCGGCTACGCTCTTCCGGGTCCTTCAGCTTGGAATTGGATGGGTCGACGTTTTCGGGCAGGCTGCCTTCCTTCATGATCCATTCGGCTGGATCCTCGTAGGCGGGCAGCACCATGTCGGTCTCGATCGCCAGTTCCCTGGCGATGGCATTCAAAAGGTTGGCGGCGTCATCTGCCTTTGCACCGGTGTCCTTGCCCTCGCCGGCGATGAGCTCCGGGTTCTGCCAGATCGGCTTGCCGTCCTTGCGCCAGTAGAGTGAGAAGGTCCAGCGCGGCAGGCTTTCGCCCGGATACCACTTGCCCTGGCCGTAATGCAGGAAGCCGCCGGGAGCGAAGCGCTCGCGCAGCTTGCGGATGAGGACATCCGCCTTCTCGCGCTTGGTCGGGCCGACGGCGGCAGTGTTCCACTCCTCGGATTCGAAGTCGTCGATGGAAACGAAGGTCGGCTCGCCGCCCATGGTCAGGCGGACATCCCCGGCCTGCAGGATGCTATCGACCTTGGCACCGAGCTCGTTGAGCTCCTTCCAACTTTCGTCGGAGAAAGGCTTGGTGATGCGCGGGTGCTCCGCTACCCGCGAGACCTTCATCTCGAAGGCGAATTCGGTGTTGGCCTCGCCGTAAAGCGCGCCTGATATCGGCGCGGCATTTCGGTAGTGCGGGGTGGCGGCGAGCGGTATGTGGCTTTCGCCGGTGAGCAGGCCAGACGTGGGGTCGAGGCCGACCCAGCCGGCGCCGGGGAGATAGACCTCGCACCAGGCGTGCAGGTCGGTGAAATCGACCTCGGTGCCGGAGGGCCCGTCGAGCGCCTTCAGGTCGGGGGTGAGCTGGATGAGATAGCCGGAGACGAAGCGGGCGGCGAAGCCGAGATTGCGCAGGATCTCGACCAGCAGCCAGCTCGAGTCGCGGCAGGAGCCAAGCGCCAGCTTCAGCGTTTCCTCCGGCGTCTGGACGCCGGGCTCCATGCGGATGACGTATTCGACGTCGTTCTTCAGCCGCGCATTCAACCCTACGATGAAGTCGGTGGTCCGCATGGGAGTGCGGTCGATGCCGGCGAGATAGGCAGCCAGCGCCGGCTCCACCGGCTGCGGTTGCATGTAGATCTTCAGGTCGTCCCTGATCTCCTCGGGATAGGAGAAGGGCCACATCTCGGCGCTCTCCTCGATGAAGAAATCGAAGGGGTTATAGACCGTCATGTCGGCGACGAGGTCGACCTCGATCTTGAACTCCGTCACCGGGTCAGGGAAGACGTAGCGGGCCAGATAATTGCCGTAGGGATCCTGCTGCAGGTTCACGAAATGGTTCGACGGCGAAACCTTCAGCGAATGGCTGATCACCCGCGTCTTGGAATGCGACGCTGGCTTGAGGCGTATGATCTGAGGTCCGAGGCGGACCGGCTTGTCGTATTTGTAATGCGTCAGGTGATAGATGCTGGCTTTGATCGACATGGACGGCCTTATCCGCTGCCGTATCGTTGTACGGCATTTGCTGTTCCCGAAGGGTAGTGTGTGCAATGCAGCGAAAGAATGCAAGGCGGTAAGGCCGAGCCGGCTAAGCCTTTACGTCGCCTTCGCAAACGTCACGGAGGCCGTGAGACCCCTGCCATGTGCGCCGGGCTCCAGCGTCAGCGATGCGTTGAAGAGGCCGGCGATTTCCTCGACGATCGGCAGGCCAAGCCCGGCGCCCGGCGCGCCGGAGTTGCTGCCGCGCGAGAAGCGCTGCCGGACGGCCGCGAGCGTCTCTGCGGGAATGCCGGGGCCGTTGTCCTCGACTTCGAGGCGGACGGCATCGTCGGTCTCGGATATCCGAACGGTCACCTCAGCGCCCTTGCCGGCATAGGCGATGGCGTTTCCGGCAAGGTTGCGCAAGAGTTCGCCGATCAGCAGCGGCTCGGCACGGACGAGGGCAGGGCGGTCGCCTTCGAAGCCGAGGTCGATGCCGGCCTCGGCGGCGGTCGGGATAAGTTCTCCGGTGATGTCCTGGGCAATGGCTGTCAGGTCGATCGACGATGCGGTCAGCGCCTCCTTCGCCGTTGCAGCGTCGATTTTCGCCATCAGCAGTAATTGCGCGAGGATGCGTTCGGCATGGGCGACGGCCTGATCGCCTTTCAGGGCGGAGCCCTGCGCTTCGGCCAATGTGCTCGCGCGAGCGGAGAGGGCGAGCTGCGTGCGGATGATCGCAAGCGGCGTGCGCAGCTGGTGGCTGGCGTTGCCGGTGAAGTTACGAAGTGCATCGAGCGCCGATTGCAAGCGGACCATGAAGCCGTTGACGGTATCGACGAGCGGCTGGACCTCGCTTGGTACTGCCTGTTCGATCGGGTGCAGGTCGTCGGGACTGCGTTCGCCGATCGCATCGCGCAGCTTGTACAGCGGACGGAGCGCGACCGTGACCGAGATCCAGACGATGACGGCGGCGCCGGCGATCATAAGGGAGAGACGCAGCGCCGAGCGGAAGAGGATGGCGCGGGCGAGCTGACGGCGGGCGATCGTGGTTTCGGCAACGGTCACGGCGAAGGGGACGGAGCGAATGCCTGTTGAGGCTGACCGCTTGAGGGTTGCGACACGGATCGGTTCGCCGCGGAAGGTATCATCGGCAAAGCCTGCCGTGTCGCCTACGGTTTCGGCGAGGACCGGAAGCGCCTGATAGCCGGTGATGAATTTTCCGGGCGGTCCGTCGACGCGATAGAAGACACGGTCCTGCGCGGCCGATGTCAGCATCTCAAGGGCCACATAGGGGATGTCGACCTCGAGAGTGCCGTCTTCCGCCACGACCACGCGTTCGGCGATGGCGAGTGCCGAGCCGGCCAGCACGCGGTCCGAAACGATGTTGGAGGTCTGCACCGCTTCGCGATAAGTGTCCGCGAGCGCGACCATGCCGATGATGGCGGTCGAGATCAGCAGCCAGAACAGGAGCCTTCGTCGGAGCGAATAGGCCGTTGTCATGAGGCCTCTGGCAGTTTGTCGAGATAGTAGCCAATGCCGCGCGCAGTCCTCACCGTCAGCCCATAGGGCGACAGGCGCTTCCTGAGGCGGCTGACATATTGCTCGATGGCATTGGCCGAGATGTCGTCGTCGAAGGCGGTCAGCGACTGAATGATCGCTTCCTTGGCGACAACCTTGCCGGCGCGCATGAAGAGGATTTCCAGCAGGCCGAGTTCGCGGGCGGGAATGTCGAGCGGCGTCGAGCCGGCGGAGAAGGCGCGTGAATTTAGATCGAGTGAAAGGCCGCCGAAACTGACAGTCGCCGAATGCAGACCCGCCTGGCGGCGCAGGAGCACGCGGACGCGGGCCTCGAATTCGGAGATATCAAAGGGCTTGATAAGGTAGTCGTCGGCACCAAGATCGAGACCCTTGACGCGCTCTTCCGGCGTGCCGCGCGCCGTCAGGATCAGCACTGCCGACTGGTTCTGTCTGGCGCGCATGGCGCGCAGCACCTCGAGGCCATCCATTTCCGGCAGGTTCAGGTCGAGCACGACGAGATCGAAATTCTCGGCCGCCGTGACAGCGTTGGCGGAGGCACCATCATGCACGACGTCGACGGCATGGCCGGTGCCTCGCAGGATGGCCGAAAGCCCGTCGGCCAGCGCGATATTGTCCTCCACCAATAGAATGCGCACGGATGTTCCCTTGATTTTTGAAGAGGATACAGGGTGGCGGCGAAGATGTCATAGCCATTTTTTGTGTCTGGTGAGTGTGCTGCTGCTGCGGTCGTACCAGCCGCCTTCGGGGCGCTGCGGGTGGATGCGGCTCGCTTGCCGGATCCCGGTTGCTGGTGCATTGTCCTCTCATGAGGAGACTTTCTTTACTTGCGTGCCTGTTGCTCTGTCCCGGCTTAGCCACTGCGGACGAGGTGTTCTACCCGGCGCGTTCCGGCAATGCCGAGGCCCCGACGCTGGTTGTCTATTCATCGCTCGACGAGCCACTGGCGCAGCCGATGATCCATGGGTTCCAGGAAGCCAATCTGGACGTGGCGGTCAGGTACGAGGATATGCTGACCGGGGAAATTTATGACCGCATCGTGCGGGAGA
Source organism: Rhizobium sp. 57MFTsu3.2 (assembly GCF_012932765.1). Taxonomy (NCBI): domain Bacteria; kingdom Pseudomonadati; phylum Pseudomonadota; class Alphaproteobacteria; order Hyphomicrobiales; family Rhizobiaceae; genus Rhizobium; species Rhizobium sp. 57MFTsu3.2. The sequence continues at coordinate 69,868 of NZ_JDWI01000016.1, read as the reverse complement.
CGGATGCCGGCCAACGCACTGCGGACTTCGCCTTCTCCTCGGCCATGGATCTGCAGGTCAAGCTCTCCAACGACGGCTATGCGCAGGTGAGCAACCTGCCGATGAGCGCGCGCTGGCCGAAATGGGCCAACTGGCGCAATACCGCCTACGCGCTGACCTTCGAGCCGGCGGTGTTCGTCTACCACAAGCCGAGCTTCGCGACGGAGCCGCCGCCGAGTTCGCGGGCGGAATTCGTCGATTACCTCAAGCGCAAGGGTGACGCGATCCATGGGCGGATCGGCACCTATGATATCGAGCGCTCCGGCGTCGGCTTCCTGTTCATGGCACGCGACCAGGAACAGTTCGGTGACATATGGTCCGTTATCGGCGCCATGGGGGCGGCCGGCGTCAAATTATACTCCACCAGTTCGGCCATCCTGGAGCGCGTATCGGACGGCCGCTTCGTGCTCGGCTACAACATCCTCGGGTCCTACGCCGCCGATTGGGCCAAGCGTCATCCCGATGTCGGGATCGTGCTGCCGAAAGACTATACGGTCGTGATGTCGCGCATCGGCCTGGTGCCGCAGGCGGCGGGCGAACCGGAACTCGGACGGCGCTATCTATCCTTCTTCATGTCGAAGGAGGGCCAGACGATCATGGCGCGGGAGTTGCAGATTCCCGCTGTCAGCCCGGAGGTCGCCGGCGAGAATACCGCCAACACGATGCAGGAGCTCTTGGGCGCGCAGTTGCGGCCGGTGCCTGTCAGCCCGGGCTTGATGGTTTATCTGGACCAGGTGAAGCGCGCGCGATTGATCGCGCACTGGAACGAAGTTCTGCGGACGCAGTAAAATCGCCGTGGATGATTAGCGGAAGATGCAGGGCCGCTGGGCGTTGGCCAGCAGTTCCTGCTTCGTCGCGTATGACCCAAAGAGCGAGCGAAGACGTTTCTCCTCCTGCTCGTCCAACCGGTGCCGGCGTGCAAAATCGTGCACACTCCACACCTGGCGTAAGCCCTCATTTTCGATCTGCTTGTTATCGATGTGAGAACTCATGGGGCAATCCTCCTGAGCGCCATAACGCACAAACCGCCTCCAGGTTCCACGGATGGTGGCATTTTGCGTCTGTTTTCGCCCAGGGTAATTGCGGCAAAAAAGTGTCATCGCGGGGTGGATAGTTGATCGATGTCAGCTAAATGACAGCTTGTTGTGGTCCGCTTTGCAGAACTTCAGCTCCGTGGAGGCGGAGAGGTGAAGTTTCGGGAGGAGCTTGCCAGCCATATCGGACCTTGGAGTCCGTCTGCGGTGTCCTTCCCGATTCCATCGAGAACAACGCGCGGTTTCTCAGCCGCGCCCACGGAGGACACACTCGTGAAGCATACTCTTCTTGCAACCATTTTCGCGGCTGCGGTCGCCCTGCCGGCCTATGCGGCGGACTACACCATCATGGCGCCGGCCGCTCCCGGCGGTGGCTGGGACCAGACGGCCCGCTCGCTGCAGACCGTGATGCAGAAGGAAGGCATCTCAGGCAACGTTCAGGTACAAAACGTTCCGGGCGCCGGCGGCACCATCGGTCTCGCGCAGTTCACCGGCCAGAACAACGGCAACCCGAACGCACTGATCGTCGGCGGCTATGTCATGGTCGGCGCTATCCTGACCAACAAGTCGCCGGTCACGCTGAAGGACGTCACGCCGATTGCCCGCCTTACCGGCGAGTATGAGGCGATCGTTGTCCCGGCTGCGTCCGACATCAAGACGATGGCCGATCTCGTTGCCAAGCTGAAGCAGGATCCGGGTTCGGTTTCCTGGGGTGGCGGCTCGGCAGGCGGTACCGACCACATCGCGGTCGGACTGATTGCCAAGGCTGCCGGCGTCGATCCGACGAAGATCAACTACGTCGCCTTCTCCGGCGGCGGTGAAGCGCTGGCCGCTATCCTCGGCGGACAGGTGACCGCGGGCATTTCCGGCTACGGCGAATTCGAATCGCAGGTGAAGGCTGGTCAGCTCCGGCTCCTGGCTGTCTCCAGCGACAAGCGCATCGAGGGTGTCGACGCGCCGACGCTGAAGGAATCGGGCCTCGATGTCGCTGTCGAGAACTGGCGCATGGTTGCCGCCGCCCCTGGTCTTTCGGCCGAGCAGACGGCTGCAATCACCGCTGATTTCGATAAGCTCTCGAAGTCCGCCGGCTGGCAGGAAATCCTGAAGAGCAAGGGCTGGGCTGATACCTACCTCGCCGGCGACGCCTTCAAGGCGCAGCTCGACAAGGACGTTTCGGCTACCGAAGGCATCCTTAAAGAGATCGGACTTGTTCAATGAGCAGGGGTAACGAACCCTTGGCAACGAAGCGCCGCCCTGACTGGGCGGCGCTGGTCATTGCCATCTGTCTTTTCGTCGTCGCTGCCGTCATGCTTTGGGATGCCTCGCATATGCGCGCCATCGCTCAGTATGACCGCATCGGTCCGGCAACTGCGCCCAAGGTGGTCGCCTTCGGCCTGATCGGCCTCGGCATCTGGACCATCTTCGAAGCCTGGCGTGGCGAGTTTCCCGAGCGCGAGCATCAGGAAATCGCGCCTGTAGTTTGGGTCGTCGCCGGCCTTGCCGCGCAGATGCTGCTTCTCAAGACGGCAGGCTTTTCGATCGCAACCGGCCTTCTCTTTGCCTTTACGGCTGCCGGCTTCGGACGCCGCAAGCTCTGGATCTCGATCCCTGCGGGCATCGCTTTCAGCTTCGTCGTCTGGGTGATCTTCGCAAAGCTCTTGCAGTTGACCCTGCCGGCCGGGCCGTTCGAACACATCTTCTTCTAGGATTGGATGCGATGAGCACCTTCGAATTCCTCTTCCAGGGCATCCTGGTCGCCATGCAGCCGATGAACCTGCTCTATGCGCTCGTCGGCGTGACGCTCGGCACCGCGGTCGGCGTGCTGCCGGGGATTGGCCCGGCCCTGACCGTCGCCCTTCTTCTTCCTGTTACCTACAAGCTCGATCCGGCTGGCTCGCTGATCATGTTTGCCGGCATCTATTATGGCGGCATGTATGGCGGCTCGACGACGTCGATTCTTCTCAATACGCCTGGCGAAAGCGCCTCGATCGTTACGGCCCTTGAGGGCAACAAGATGGCCCGCGCGGGCCGCGGCGGGCCGGCGCTCGCGACAGCGGCGATTGGTTCGTTTGTCGCCGGCCTGATCGCGACGCTCGGCCTTGCCTTCATCGCTCCCTACATCGTCAAGCTGGCCCTGATTTTCGGGCCGCGTGAATATTTTGCGCTGATGGTACTCGCCTTCGTGACCGTCTCGTCGGCCTTCGGGGATTCGGCGCTGCGCGGGCTTACATCGCTGTTCATCGGCTTTGCCCTTGCCATGGTCGGCATCGACCAGCAGACGGGACAGGCGCGTCTTTCCTTCGGCGTCCCCGATCTGCTCGATGGCGTCGAGGTGACGACGCTTGCGGTCGCGATGTTTGCGATCGGCGAGACACTCTATATCGCCGCCCAGGGCAACAGCATCGAGGAGAAGGTCGAGGCGGTCAAAGGCTCGCTGTGGATGACGGCGCAGGACTGGGGCCGCTCCTGGAAGGCGTGGCTGCGCGGCACGCTGATTGGCTTCCCGATCGGCGCGATGCCTGCCGGCGGTGCCGAGATCGGGACCTTCCTTTCCTATGCCACGGAAAAGCGCTTGGCGAAGAACCCCGAGGAGTTCGGTCACGGCGCGATCGAAGGCGTGGCTGGTCCGGAGGCCGCGAACAATGCGTCGGCGGCAGGGACCCTGGTGCCGCTGTTGACGCTCGGCCTGCCGACGACGGCGACGGCCGCGATCATGCTCGCCGGCTTCCAGCAATACGGCCTGCAGCCCGGCCCGCTGCTGTTTGCGAACAACCCGCAGATCGTCTGGGGCCTGATCGCCAGCCTGCTGATCGCCAACGCGATGCTGCTTGTGCTCAACCTCCCGCTGATCGGCCTCTGGGTGCGCCTGCTGACGATCCCGAAGCCGTGGCTTTATGCCGGCATCCTGCTGTTTGCGACACTCGGCACGATCGGCGCCAACCCATCGGTCTTCGAACTGGGCATGCTGCTCGCCTTCGGCATCCTCGGCTACATCATGCGGCTCTTCGGCTATCCGATCGCGCCTGCTGTTGTCGGCCTCATCCTTGGCCCGCTGGCCGAGCAACAGTTGCGCCGCGCGCTTGCGATCAGTCAGGGCGACGTGACGACTCTGGTGATGTCGCCGATTGCGGCCGGCCTGCTCATCGTTGCTGCGGCCGCCTTCATCATCCCGCTGATCCTGCGCCTGCGTGGACGCGGCGAGGTTCTGTCGCAGCTTGCGGCGAACGAGGACTAAAGAAAAAGACTGCCCGAACCCCACAACTGCGGCCGGCGATGGAAACATCGCCGGCCTTTTCGTCTGGTGACGATAAGGTGTTATTGGTGGTTGCTGCGGACGGCACGGGTGCTTCTGCGGCGCATCCAATGCGGAGTTTCTGCTGTTCGGCAGTCACGTGTGCTGGCCGCGCCGTTCAGCTGTTAGGCCGCTCGGCCAACTTCATTTCCATCACCAGGTCGCTCTGCAAATCCTGACCGACCGCGAAGATCGTATTGCCCGTCACGACAAAGCCGGCCCTCTCATAAAACGCAATGGCTCGTGCGTTTCGCTGGTAGACGGTCAGCTCCAGGCGAGTTGCGCCACGTTGATGCGCGTCGTGCAGCACCGTTTTGAGGAGGGCCATAGCCAATCCGCGTCCCCTCCAATCGGTGTGGACATAAATTCGATTGAGGAAGGCCGATCGTCTGTCGACTGTATCCAGCATGAGGTGAGCATATCCGATGACGCGATTATCAAGCATGGCGAGGAAAACAGCGGCTGAGGGGTCGCCAATCTCCGCATTCTGCTGTTCGGCGCTGAAATTCGCCTGGATGTAGGACTCAAGATCCGATGCGGGCGTGTCGCTGCGGTAGGTCGCCCGAAACTGCTGGCCGCAAATTCGCAAAGCGCTTCGGCGTCCGATGGGCGCGCGCGTCTGATTGTGAACGAGCCTGTCAATTTGATGCCTCCATTCATTTTGTCGCGTGTTCTCAACCACATGGCGCGTTTTGCGCTCGATCGCTTGTTCTTGCATGGCAGGGCTGAATTTCTGTCGCTTGTGAAGACGCGCTTCCGTTCACATGTATGAGTGGTCAATCATAAAGCAAAGCGAGAGAGAAAATGTCCTTCCGTAAGTCCATTCGCGATGGTTTCCTTGGTCGCGCCTTTGCGATGATCGGTGCTGCGAATGCTGTGAGCGCCACCATCGAAGCTGGCCGCCGCCCGAAGGCGCGCGATCTGCGCGAACTCGGCATCGACCCGAGCATGTTCGGCAGAATCAACCACTAGCTTATCTGCGCCTTAGGCGCGGCTGGCGGTCTCTGATCGCCGGATACGAAACAGCCCGCAACCGGATGGTCGCGGGCTTTATTTTTGTTCTGATGAAGCCGCATCGGTGAATGCGGCTTGCAAGCTCAGGCGTGCAGTTCCTTATGCGCCTCAGCGCGCTCTTCCGCCTGTTCCTTCTTGTTGTGGCGGATGGAAGACCAGAGTGAGATGCCGATCAGGGCGGCACCACCAAGGCCGGTAATGACCTCGGGAATATGGTACATCGTCTGCACATACATGATCACCGAGAGGATCAGGATTGCGTAGAAGGCGCCGTGCTCGAGATAGCGGTACTCCGCGAGCGTGCCCTTTTCGACGAGCATGATTGTCATCGAACGCACATACATGGCGCCGATGCCGAGGCCAATCGCAATAACGAAGAGGTTCTGCGTCAGCGCGAAGGCGCCGATGACGCCGTCGAAGGAGAAGCTGGCGTCGAGCACTTCGAGATAGATGAAGGCACCGAGACCGCCTTTGGCGGCGGCGCTCATCGTCTGCTGCGACGCATCGAGCAGGCCGCCGATCACCTCGACCGCCAGGAAGGTCAGAAGACCATAGATGGCGCAATGCACGAAGGTTGTGGCCTCTTCTTCTCCGAGGAACGACGAGAACACCAGGACCAGCGCCAGCACGAAGGCAATCTCGATGCCCTTGATCGTGGCCGAGCGGGCCATGAGCTTTTCAAGCCCTGATATCCAGTGGACGTCCTTCTCATGATTGAAGAAGTAGTTGAGACCAACCATCATCAGGAAGGTGCCGCCGAAGGCTGCGATCGGCAGGTGTGCGTCGTTCATGATGCGGGCGTATTCCGCAGGGTCGCGGGCAGCGAGCACCAGAGCTTCCCACGGGCCGATTTGGGCGGCGATCGCGACGATTGCGAGCGGGAAGACGATACGCATGCCGAAGACGGCGATGACGATGCCCCAGGTGAGGAAGCGATGCTGCCAGACCGGTGTCATCTCCTTGAGCTTGTTGGCATTGACGATGGCGTTGTCGAAGGAGAGCGAAATCTCCAGCACGGCGAGCACCGTGCAGATGAAGAAGACGGTCGCCATGCCGCCGATCGTGCCCGTCGTCTGCCAGCCGAGGGCTGCGCCCAGGACGAGGCCGAGGAAGGTGACGATGAAGGCCCAGCGGAAATAGCTGAGCGTCGATTTTTGCGGGGAACCGTTGGTCATGGCCGCACCTCGCAGCCACGAAGGTTGTCGAACAAGGATGTGCGGGAAAAAAGCGACATACCACAAAGGGCATGCGCGTGAGGCATGGTGAGCTTTTTCATCAATGAAAAATCCGCCGGCTTAAGCTGCAGGCGGTACCGACATCACGAGAGCGCCGTAAAAACTCTCGCCAGAGGGGCCCGGCACCAGGTTGACCCGTCGGCCGATGTCCGAGGCCTCGGGATAAGTCGAAGGTAGTGAACTTGCCACGCCAGTCAAGGCGGCGCGATGCGGTTTGTTCTTTTCCTCGGAACTATTCGGCGCCGAGGTCGTTAGTCCTTCGTTCACCAGTGGCATGCGCAATAAAAAGGAGGCCGATGATGCACCCCTCGACCCACACTCCCGACACGCGCACGGAAAAATCGGACCGCATGAAGCGTGCGCGCCCCAACCGAATGCAAAAGGCACAAGTGCTGCCGCCGCATCACGTCGACCTGACGCTGCCGCATGGCGTTTTCGATGACGTCCATATCCCCGCTCACTGCACCGGCGGCGATCTTTCGAAAGGCGGGCCGAAGCCTGCTGCCGAGGAGGATTCCACGATCGCAAGGCCGATCCGCTGACCTATCGACGCCTGCTGCCCTGTATTATCGACAACCGGTGAGGAAAGATGAAGACGACTTTGGTGCCGCACGACATTTGCCTGAAGCACGAGATCGAATGGCAGGCGCTTCGCGCGGCCGCTGATATCCAGATCGATCTGGAAAGAATCGAGATCACGAATTCACTGAGGTCTCGTTGGAGCCCGCCGACGCACTCAAGGCCGGACTCCACGTTCCCGGGCGCCCGGCTCTAGATATCTTGTACTTTTGCGACTGCGCGCCCGTTCGCAGGAGCGTTGGATCATCACGTCTGTACCAAAATGACGTGGTCGCCAACCTTTCGGAAAGGATTGCCCGGCGATAATCCGTGTGTTCACGGGAATCGGATAGATGGCAAAGACTGCGACACGCCGCCGCAAATCATCGGCACGATCGAAGGCAAGGGGAGGCGGAAGCGCTCTCCCCTGGACAATCATCGGCGTCATCGCCGTTGGGGGCATTGCGACTTACGACAATTGGAAGAGCGTGAAGCCGATGCTGGCCACGCATGCGCCAGCCTCGATCGTCTCTCGGGCAGCGCCGGTCGCGCGAAGCGAACCTGCACGCGATCCGAGCCCGAGGCAGACCGCTTCAATCGCGCCAGTGTCCCGCATGGTGCCGCCTGCAGCCGTGCCCATTCCGGCCAAGGCACCTGTCGTCCTTGAAAAAGCGGTGCCAGTTTCCCTCTCCCCTGCGCAGGCGCAGACCGGCAAGGCCGCCTTCGGCTATTGCGGCCAGGGCGAGCACATCAACTGCGTCGCCGATGGAGGCACGTTCTGGTACAAGGGCGAGAAGATCGCCATTGCCGACGTCGTGAGCCCCGGCATTGAGACGGCCCGTTGCGACAACGAGAAGCGGCTAGGCTTCGCCGCGAAGCTGCGGCTCCTGAATATCCTGAACTCCGGATCCTTCGCGATGAACCCGGCAGGGCAGCCTGGCAAGGGCGGCGTCCCGCATGTCGTGTCTCGCGATGGTCGGTCGATCGGCGCGCAGATGATCAACGAGGGATTGGCCCGCAAACCCGGCGCAAATGGCGCGTGGTGCGCCTGAGGCGAGCCCGCGGCGTATGCCGGCCTACTTCTGCTTCGGCGCCTTGCCGTTGGTGCGAAAGCTGCCGGTAAAGGCGGTGTCCTTGCTCTCGGCCGAGCATTCGATGGCGACCGGCTTGCCGCCGTAGGGGTTACCCATCGTGCAGGTGCCGGCAACTTTGACCTGACCTGTCATCTTCTGGCCGACGCCCGTGACCACCAGGTTGAGCGGCATTCGGGCATTGCCGTTGGCAGCAGGCTTGATGGCCGTGCCGTCACCCTGGAAGCCCAGCATCTTGCCGCCCGAGGTGAAGATGAAGGTGACCTGTCCATTTACGAGCGTCACGCTCGCGAGTTCGCCTTCGCAGCCCTTCGTCGCGTCGACCTTGCCGACGACGAGCTTGGCGCATTTGCCGGTGAGCGTCAGTGCCCCCGGAGCGCCGGGGAAGTTCTGCGGGGCTGCGTCCGCTGCGGTTGTCAGTGTTGCGGCGAGCAGCGAAGCGGCGGCCAAAGTTGCCAGTCTCATCTCTATACCTCGTAGTGCTTATGTCGGCGGTGCAGTATGTCGGCAGCGGCTTGCCATTCTTCTGTGTTCGAAATTGGTCGATAGGCTTGGCCTGTGGACTTGGCAATCGACTGCCTTCCTGCGCGGTCGTTGGTCCGGACATGAGAGCATGCGATGAAATGCCGCTTCGTCAAATTCATCGGGCGCGATAGCTACGCTTTGGTCTGGCAGCGAGACTGCCGGCCGATTCAAGATGGAGGAATGCGATGATCAGGAAAATCGCTCTGAGCGTAACTATCCTGGCCTTCGGCGTCGCACCGGCGCTGGCCGCAAGCAGCCACTACTACGTAGAACATTCTCCGAACAACAGTAAATGCAGCGTCGTGTCGAAGCGTCCTGATGGCAAGACCGCCATGGCTATCGGCGGCGCGCACAAGACGAGGGCGCTTGCCGAGGCGGCAATGAAGTCCGCGTCTGCCTGCATGTAGCATGGGCTGCTGTTGTGCACGAAAGCCGAACGAAGCGCCCGCCCCTTGGCGGGCGTTCCGCATTGGCAAGGAATGGAGCGCCGTTTTGTTGCTTCGCCGAAAACGAGTATATTCAAGCTTCGATCACACTTACGGGCAGGGCGAGATGGGCACGCCATTCAATAAGGCTTTCGGTGCGGGGGTCTTGGCCGCTGCGTTGATGCTTCCGTCCGCGGCATGGTCTGCCGGAGCACTGAACGTCGATGCCCGCGCTTACACGTGCAGCCAGATTTCCCAGATCATCCGCCAGAACAAGAAGGTTTTCGTCCGTTCCGGTTTCGGCGGCAGCAGCTTTCGCTATCCGCCCGCCAAATGCGGCTTGGGCTACGCGCGCACCACCGCGAATTTCCGGGATAAGACCGGCAAGCAATGCGCGCTCGACTACGCCTGCACTTACGACAGTGGGTCCTTTTACAATAACCCGTAGGTGCCGACGCAAAGGCGAAGACGGCCATCCGTCTCTTGCCGCGCGTCGGCTGCGTGCAATCAATGTTTGGGCTGGCCCAGAAACGAAAAAGGCTTAGCGGTTTCGCGCTAAGCCTTTGAATTCGAATGGTGGGCGTGACAAGGATCGAACTTGTGACCCCTACGATGTCAACGTAGTGCTCTCCCGCTGAGCTACACGCCCATCCGATGGCGGCGCATAGACCACAAACCCTTTTTGCCGTCAATAGGCTTTTTTCGGTTTTGTGACATGCTTTGCCGGAAGCCTTATGCGGCAAGCATTTTATTTACTTCCTCGACGAGGTCGCGAAGGTGGAAAGGCTTGGAAAGGACCTTCGCGTCCTTCGGTGCCTTCGAATCAGGGTTGAGGGCGACGGCTGCGAATCCGGTGATGAACATCACTTTCAGGTCCGGATCGAGTTCGGTGGCGCGGCGCGCCAGTTCGATTCCGTCCATTTCGGGCATGACGATATCGGTCAGGAGCAGCGAGAAGGGTTCTTCACGAAGCCTGTCATAGGCGCTGGCGCCGTTGTCGTAGGAGAGGACCTTGTAGCCTGCCTTTTCAAGCGCCTTCACAAGGAACCGGCGCATGTCATTGTCGTCTTCTGCAAGAAGTATCTTCTGAGTCATTATCCAGACCGCTAATCAATAATTTATGCGTTGGGCTCCAGCCATTTACACTAGAGTTCGCCCAGTAAACAACCGGTGAAGAGGCCATCCGGGCCGTCATCCCCATGAGATAGTATGGACTTGGAGTGCTGCAACTGGCAACATGGTCGAAGCAATGGCCTCCTGATGTGGTAAAGAGGGAAAAAAGGGTGCACGAAATCCCTGAATACGCACTTTTCGAGGTCCGGGAGCCTGCGTCGCACGCCATTCCATTCGTCTACAACTCGCCGCACAGCGGGCGCATCTATCCCCCCGAATTCATCGCTCAGTCCAGGCTCGAGGGCATTTCCATCCGCCGCTCCGAGGATCACTATGTCGATGAGCTGTTTGCCGATGCGAGCGCGCTTGGGGCGCCGCTCCTGCTTGCAAACTTTCCGCGCGCCTATCTCGATGTGAACCGCGAGCCCTACGAGCTCGATCCGCGCATGTTCGACGGTCTGCTGCCGCCCTACGCGAACATCAATTCACTGCGCGTGGCAGGCGGGCTCGGTACCATTCCGCGCATCGTTGCCGAGAACATGGAGATCTATGCCCGTCGGCTGTCGGTGCAGGAGGGGCTCGATCGAATCGAAGCCGTCTATAAGCCATATCACGCGGCGTTGCGGCGGCTGATCGCCCGCACGCATGTCCAGTTCGGCTTCGGCGTGCTGATCGATTGCCACTCCATGCCGGGCAACGTTCGCGTCGCCGGCACCAATGCGCGGCCGGATTTCATCATCGGCGATCGCTACGGCACCAGTGCCTCGGCCGATCTGTCGCGTGCGGCTGTCGCCATCTTGGAGGAGATGGGCTTCACGGCAATCCGCAACAAGCCATATGCCGGCGGGTTTATCACGGAGCATTATGGCCGCCCGTCGCGTGGACTGCATGCGCTGCAGATTGAAGTGAACCGCTCGATCTATGTCGACGAAGTTACGCTGGAGAAGCGCTCCGACTTCGCCTTGGTTGCCGCAGCGATCACCGCCTTCATGCGCCAGATGGCGGTCTATGTGGCGCAGTTCGCGACCGACACCGCCCTCGCTGCCGAATAGGCCTTCAAGACATCAAAAAGAGACCGCCTCGCGGCGGTCTAAGTCTAGGGAGGAAACACCCAAGGAGGGCATTTACAGTCAAAGACTGTGGGCAAAAGCTACTATTGCGGTGCACAATTGTCAATCAAAATTTTGCAGTGCAAAAATATTGTGCAGCCGGCTAAAAGCTGCCGCTCTCGTTTGCAACGGGCGGCAATTCGGCTATGAAAAGCGGCACTCGCGCGCCACCAATGGATTCCACCATGTTGCCTGATCGCTCGTTCTTCAATCGCCTGGCGGAGGCCGCCAAGGCCGAAACGCTGCCACGGTTCCGTTCCGGACTTGACGTGACCAACAAGCTATCGAGCGGCTTTGACCCCGTCACCGAAGGCGACAGGGCGGCGGAAGTCGCCATTCGGGCGCTGATCGAGGAGCATTTCCCGGATCACGGCATTCTCGGCGAAGAGCACGGCAATGTTGGCCTGGACCGCGAATATGTCTGGGTGATCGACCCGATCGACGGTACGCGCGCGTTCATCTCCGGTGTACCGGTCTGGGGAACGCTGATCGGTCTGCAGCGAAACGGCCGGGCCGTCATGGGCATGATCGACCAGCCCTTTACTGGCGAAAGCTATTTCGCAGATGCGAACGGTTCGATCTATAACGGCCCGGAAGGGGAGCGGCGGCTGCAGGTTCGCGATTGCGGCGCACTGGCGAACGCCATTCTCTTCACCACCTCGCCGCATCTGTTTGCCGGTGTCGAGATGGAGAAATACCGTGAGATCGAGAGCCAGGTGCGGCTCTTCCGCTATGGCACGGACTGCTACGCCTACGCGCTGCTCGCCGCCGGCCATGTCGATCTTGTGATCGAAAACGGCCTGAAGCCCTACGATGTCGGTGGCATCATCCCCGTCATTGAGAATGCCGGCGGGATCATCACGACCTGGGATGGCGGGCGTCCGGAAAATGGCGGCTCGATCATTGCGGCCGGCAGCCGCGCCGTCTACGAGCAGGCGATGGCGGTTCTCAATCGATAGCATCCACCGGCATTTGTCGCGGTCGCTTGGATAGAGACCGGGGCTAGGTACCAAACCCTTCGACTTCCTCGACGGCCTCGGCGTCACTGCCGGGGATGAAGGCGTGAAAGGCGGCAAGCGCCGCCTTGCGGTAGACGTCGCGTTCCTGCAGCACCTCATGCCGCGCACCATTGATCGGCACGAACTGGGCGGCGCGGAAATAGCGCGAGATCCGCTCCTGCGCGATATAGGGCACGATGGCGTCGCGCGTCGGCGCGATGACGACCGTCGGGATGGTGATCGAGAACAAATGGCTCGGAGCGGTTACGCGGTCGATCGTCAGCAGCGAGTCGTGCAGCCAGCGCGCTGTCGGGGGGCCGAGCGTCAGCTCCGGATGTGCGGCGGCAACAGCGACATTGCGCTCGAAACGGGTCTCGTCCGATGTCAGAGGGTTGTCGCTGAACGGCTTCTCCTTGAGCTTGCGCGTCAGCGGGAACGAGCCGAGACCGAGCGAACAGGCGATCCCGGCAAGCGCCCGGATCGTACCTTCCGATGCTGCCTGACCTGAAAGACCAATAAAGGGTGCCGTCAGCACCATCCGCTCGATACGTGTCGATAGGTACGGGGCGGCGGACATCGCGATCAGCGCTCCGGTCGAATGCGCCAGAAGAAAGAACGGCAGGCGGGTATCCGGCAGCACGATTTTCTCGAGGAACGTGTCGAGGTCGTGCTCGTAATCGACGAAGCGGCGGACATGGCCATAGGTGCGCGTCTTCAGAAGCCGGTCCGAGCCGCCCTGGCCACGCAGATCGAAGGTCGCGACCCACAGGCCCTTGGCCGTCAGGTCGCGGATCGTCTCGAAATACTTCTCGATATACTCGTTGCGGCCCTGGAGGAGGACGACCGTACCCTTCGCCACCGGCGCGTCGGAGCGGAAGACGGCATAGCGCAGCCGATGGCCGTCATGCGTTTCGAAGAAGCCTTCGGTTCGGTTCTCCGGAGCCGGATTTTCGGGGGTCGAGAAAAGAACTTGTTCCATGGCCGATCGATCGTGTGCTTCGCGGATTCGCCTATTGAGTAAAACGGATAGCTGATTGGGCTGTCAAATCAAAGAAAAGAGGCTTGGTAACAGGCGGTGAACGTAAGCTGGCCGTTTTGCCGTCACGCCATAAAAAAAGCCGGCATGCTGAACTTGAGGTTCCGCGATGCCGGCTGGAGATCGGGCTGAAGACGAAGGGACGATACACTCCAGCCATCGGGCCAGTGTCACCCGATAGGCACGATTCCTAATCCCCTGCGCATGAATGGCTTCCGAACCGGCTGTTCATGCGGGGTTCACGCTGCGTGAGTTCCCTCCCAACGCCAGGGTCTTGAACTGCGCAAAGGCCATCCCCATCTCAATCCTGCGGGTGCCAAACGGGCCTGCTAAACCGTCCCGAAGCTGCCGATCAAGGGGTTTCAGGGGCAACTATCGCAACACGTCGCTTCCTTAAGGAGGACATCATGCGTCACGTAGACTTCTCTCCCCTTTATCGTTCGACCGTCGGTTTCGACCGTCTCTTCACCATGCTCGACAGCCTCGGCCAACCTGACCAGGGCCAGACTTATCCGCCCTACAACATCGAGCGTACTGGTGAAAACACCTACCGCATCACCATGGCCGTTGCCGGTTTCGATGAGACCGAAATCTCCATCGAGGCACAGGCTCACGCTCTCACCGTCAAGGGTGAAAAGAGCGAAGACAAGGTTGATGGCAGCGAGTTCCTCTATCGCGGCATTGCCAAGCGCGCCTTCGAGCGCCGCTTCCAGCTTGCCGACCATGTCGAGGTTACCGCCGCTTCGCTGAAGAACGGTCTTCTCCACATCGACCTGCTTCGCAGCATTCCGGAAGCAATGAAGCCGCGCAAGATCGCGATTGCGGCTGAGCCGGTCAGCGCGCCGAAGGCCATCGAGGCACAGGTCACCAACTAACCCAATCGGTCCTCCCAAGACCAAGCATGCCGGCGGCGCTCGTTTGAGCGCCGCCTTTTTGTTGTCTGCCATCAAGCCGGGCTTGCCGCTTCCTCGGTTTCTTGCGTGGTGATGCGATGTGCCGTCTTTGCCGCGTACTTCTGTGCGATGACCGCGCAAACCATCAGCTGGATCTGGTGGAACAGCATCAGCGGCAGCACGATCGCGCCGATCGATTGCCCGGCAAAAATGACGCTGGCCATCGGCGCGCCGCTGGCGAGGCTCTTCTTCGATCCGCAAAAGGTGATGGTGATCTCGTCGGCCTTGTTGAAACCGAGCAGGCGGCTGCCAAACATGGTGAAACACAATACGAAGGCAAGCAGCGCCGTGTCGGCGATGATGACGGCCGCGATGTCGGTGACCGAGAACTCGTGCCACAGCCCTTCAACGATTGCCTTGCTGAAGGCGAGGTAGACGACCATCAGGATCGAGCCACGATCAACAGGCATCAGCAGCGTCTTTTTCGCGCGGATCCAGGCCCCGATCCATGGCTGCAGCACCTGGCCGACGATGAACGGCAGCAGCAGTTGCATGAGGATTTGCCCGAGCACCTCCCATGAGAAGCCGCCATGGCCGCCGACGGAAAACAGCAGTCCGACCAGCAGCGGCGTCAGGAACATGCCGAAGATGTTCGATGCCGATGCAGAGCAGATGGCGGCCGGTACGTTGCCACCTGCCATGGAGGTGAAGGCGATCGACGACTGCACCGTCGAAGGCAGTACGCAGAGATAGAGTATGCCGAGATAAAGAGGCTTCGGCAGAATCCACTCCGGCACAAAGCCAAGGCCGAGGCCAAGGATGGGAAACAGGCCAAACGTCGTCAGCAGGATCACGAGATGCAGCCGCCAGTGCAGAACGCCGGCGATAACGACGTCGCGGGACAGGCGTGCGCCATGCAGGAAGAAGAGTAGGGCCACCGCGAGGTTCGTCGCTATGCCGAAATAGCCGGCAAAGGTGCCCGTGGCCGGCAGGAATGAGGCGAGGATGACTGTGCAGACGAGCAGGATCGTAAATGTATCGGGCAAGAAGCGGCGCATGGCTTTACTCATCGGATCGGTGGATCATTTCTCTTTCTTCCATTATGATACAGGATGCAAGGAATAACAGTTATCGTATTTCTGGATCACCATGCTCGATCTTACCCAACTCCGCAGCTTTGTTGCCGTCGAACAGATGGGAAGCTTCACGCTGGCTGCCGAACGGCTCGGTCTCGGGCAGTCGACCGTCAGCCAGCACATCCAGCGGCTCGAAAGCGCGGTCGGGCGGCGATTGCTGGCGCGCGACACCCACAAGGTAGTCATGACGACAGACGGGGAAGCGTTGCTCAGCCACGCGCGGGCGATGCTGGCGATCGAAGCGCAAGTGCAATCGCAATTCAAAGGGCAAAATCTGCGCGGCAACCTGCGGCTCGGCGTCTCCGAGGATTTCGTGACCAGCCAGCTTCCGGCGGTGCTCGAGGATTTCGTTCGCTCGCACCCCTCCGTCGATCTCGAGCTGACGGTAGCCCTGTCAGGAACGCTTTACGAAATGCAGGACAACGGCGAGATCGACCTCGTGTTGGCGAAGCGCCGGTTGGGCGATGCGCGCGGACGGCTGGTCTACCGTGAGCCGCTGGTGTGGCTGGCGCGTGATCCGGAGCATGTCTTAAGCGGTGGGCCTCTGCCGCTGATCGCGTTTCCGCCGCCGAGCGTGACGCGCAGCATCGCGCTCGAAGCCCTGGGCCGAAGCCAGGTCGCCTGGCGGATCGTCTGCACCTGCGGCAGCCTCAGCGGACTGACGGCGGCCGCACGGGCCGGCATGGGCGTGCTGGTGCAGCCGCGCAGCATGGCACCTTCCGGTCTGAAGGAGATCGGGCGCGATAGGCTTCCCATCCTCGAGGAGGTGGAGTTCGTCCTTGTGCCGCGCAAGGGCGCCGACCAGGCGCTGGTGCATGCGCTGTCGGAGGACATCCTCGGCAAGGTACGTCGTCTTGGTTCCGGCGGATGAGACCTGTTAAGGCGTCTTAAGTGGCGGTGAAGGCGTCGTGATAGCAGACTTTGCCGACAGGCAGCGGGCCATCGAACCGTTGGCGCATGAAATACTCCGCCGGCACGCCCTCGAAAATCAGATTGACGTCATTCTCGAAGCCGAAGCGCTCGTAGTAGCCGGGGTCGCCGAGAACAACGCAGCCCCCGGCGCCGATACCGGTCAGCCGCAACAGGCCGTCGCGAATGAGGTTTCCACCGATGCCCTCGTTCTGGCGGTCGGGTCGCACCGAAACCGGACCAAGCCCGTACCAGCCGTAGTCGCCACCATCGATCGTGACGGGCGAGAAGGCGACATGTCCGATGACTGCGCCACCGTCGACGGCGACGAGCGAAATTTTCAACGCGTTGGCCTTGCGGAGCGCGTCGATGATTTCCGCCTCTGTCTGGCTACCGTATTCCATCGGCGCGAAGGCGGCCTTTGTAATCTGGCGGATCGTCGCGATGTCGCTCGGCTGTTCAGGACGGATTTCCATCGGCGTTCTCTAGTCGTCTTCAGGTATCAGGGCATGGCCCGTGATAGCGCGACCTCGGCATGGTGGCCAGCAGATCGGCAATCAATCATGGTCCGATCACGCAATAACGCTTCGTTGCCGCGCAATGTTCATTCGCTGCCTCGCCCAAAAGTTAATGGCCTGCTTGCCATCTTAAGGTGCCCTCAACCGTACCACTTAGGCATCTGGTTAGGTTCGGAGCCTAGGCTCGGATCACCATGGTCGATCTTCGGGGCAAGGAGAACGGACCGATGACGTATGGTGTACTCTTCGTATCCGGGCTGGTTGCCTGTGTGATGCTGATTGTCGTGGCAGGACACGACGCGAAAACGACGGATGGTGGCAAGCCGCAATCCGCCGTGACAGGCCATCAGAATTGAGGCTCAGAACTCAGTTTGCGAGGCAGTCCAGGAAACCATCGACATCTGCCTCGCTGGTCGCAAAGCTGGTGACGAGGCGGATCAGCGTCTCATCCCGGCCGACAAGCTCGGGTGTGGCCGGTGGCACCGGCCATTCATAGAACTTCGCGCCCTTTTCTTGTGCCGTTTTCGCCGCGCCTTTCGGAATGACGGCGAAGACTTCGTTGGCCGAGGTCGGCCACGCCAGCCGGGACGCGTTGCTCGCGGTGATGCCCGCGCGCAGACGATCGGACATACCGTTCGCATGGCGGGCGAGATCGAGCCAGAGATCGTGCTCGAAATAGGCATCGAACTGGGCGGCGATGAAGCGTGACTTCGAGAACAGCTGGGCGGCGCGCTTGCGGATGAACGGCATCTCCTTGGCCTGCTCCGGATTGAGGAAGACGATCGCTTCCGCGCACCAGCAACCGTTCTTCGTGCCGCCGAAGGACAGCATGTCGATGCCGCGCTTCCAGGTCATCTCGGCCGGGCTGACACCAAGGGAGACGAGGGCATTGGCAAAGCGCGCGCCGTCCATATGAAGCGGCAGCCCGTCCTTTCGGGCGATCGCAGCGATCTCGTCGATCTCCGTGAGCGAGTAGACCGTTCCGGCTTCCGTTGCCTGAGTGATCGTGACCGCCGTTGCCCGCCCGTGCTGCACTGCCGTCTGCGGGAACTCCGCGATCCTTTCCCTGAGTTTTTCCGGGTCGATCTTTCCTTCCGGGCCAGGAACGCCGAGCAGGCGGGCACCGCTGAAGAAGTCGGGTGCGCCGCATTCGTCCGCAATCACATGTGCTTCGGAATGGCAGAAGGTGATGCCGCCCGGCCGTTGGACGCTCGCGAGCGACAAGGAGTTCGCTGCTGTGCCGGTGCCGACGAAAAGAACGGCGACTTCACGCTCGAAGACTTCTGCAAAGCGGCGCTCGACACGCCGGTCGAGATCACTTGCGCCATAGGCCGCGGCAAAGCCGTCGGATTCCCTGAGCAGACGTTCGGCGATGGATCGATGGGCGCCTGCCCAGTTGTCGGATGCAAAATACATGAAAGGAGACCGCTTGGGATGTGGTGGAGGATCAGGTTCGGCGGCGACATTACGCCAACGCTCCGGCTGGTCAAAGGGGCGGCGTGAAATCCATCACAAAAATTGACGTCGGCAATCAATAAACAAAATAATGCGTAAACGTGTAATTTTATGTCTTGCCGATAGGCTGTTTGAGCAATATTAGGTCGCAAACTGCCGATTTTTTGAATCTGCACTCTTGCGAAGGCTGGATGTTTCTGGCATACATCAAGCGAATTAGGACAGTGTTGTTGTCCTATTTTGGCCGCGACGGCCGAAGAGGCGCCAAAAAACCTTACACTCGTGGGGTTTCACGCTATAGTTCTTCAAAAGCGGGTAAGAGCCCGCATGCGGAGGCGGATGGCAGGCGCGGTAGCGCAACGGTGCTTTCCCTGGAGAGCCTGCCGCCGGCGACCGGATCTTCGATAATGCAACAGCGCTGTCACGCGCCGAACCTAGGATCAGGGACGGCGCGGGACAAGAAGCCGCCCGCGGCCCCGCGGGCTCTGACAGGAGGGAAAGATGACGAAGACGCCATCCACGGGTTTTGACCAGTTCGCAGCAGCAACGACGCGCGCGACGGCCAACACGCGTAAATTCGCCTCCGGTCTGCCGCGAAAACAGGGGCTTTACGACCCACGCAACGAGCACGATGCCTGCGGCGTCGGCTTTGTCGCCCATATGAAGGGTCAGAAGTCGCACCAGATCGTCAAGGACGGTCTCTTCATTCTCGAGAACCTGACGCACCGCGGTGCCGTCGGCGCCGACCCCCTTATGGGTGATGGCGCGGGCATTCTCGTGCAGATCCCGGACCGCTTCTTCCGTGAGGAAATGGCCAAGCAGGGCATCACCCTGCCGAAGGTCGGCGAGTACGGCATGGGTCACATCTTCATGCCGCACGACGAAAAGCAGATCGCGCATTTCAAGAAGGTGATCCAGGACGTCATCACCGATGAAGGCCAGGTCTTCATCGGATTCCGCGACGTGCCCGTCGACAACTCCTCGCTGTCGAAGGCGCCCGACATCGCCGCCACCGAGCCGCATCACGTTCAGGTCTTCATCGGCGCTGGCAAGGACGCGGCGACGAACGACGAGTTCGAGCGCCGCCTGTTCACGCTCCGCAAGGTGATCTCCAACCGCATCTACGACGAGTTCGACGGCGAGGAGAGCAACTTCTACCCGGTGTCGCTGTCGTCGGCGACCGTCGTCTACAAGGGCATGTTCCTGGCCTATCAGGTCGGTGCCTACTACAAGGACCTGTCGGACCCGCGCTTCGAGTCCGCGGTTGCCCTCGTGCACCAGCGCTTCTCGACCAACACCTTCCCGTCCTGGAAGCTGGCGCACCCTTACCGCATGGTCGCCCACAACGGCGAAATCAACACGCTGCGCTCCAACGTCAACTGGATGGCGGCGCGCCAGGCATCGGTGTCTTCGCCGCTCTTCGGTGAGGATATCTCCAAGCTCTGGCCGATCTCGTATGAAGGCCAGTCGGACACTGCCTGTTTTGACAACGCGCTCGAGTTCCTCGTGCGCGGCGGCTACTCCATGGCACATGCCGTGATGATGCTGATCCCGGAAGCCTGGGCCGGCAACCAGTCGATGGCGGCCGAGCGGAAGGCATTCTACGAATACCATGCGGCCCTGATGGAGCCGTGGGACGGACCGGCTGCTGTCGCCTTCACCGATGGCAAGCAGATCGGCGCGACGCTCGACCGTAACGGTCTGCGCCCGGCCCGCTATCTCGTCACGTCAGACGACCGCGTCATCCTCGCTTCGGAAGCCGGCACGCTGCCGGTGGCTGAAGAGGATATCGTGCAGAAGTGGCGCCTGCAGCCGGGCAAGATGCTGCTGATCGACATGGAGAAGGGCCGCATCGTTTCCGACGAGGAAGTGAAGTCCGAACTCGCGACCAAGCATCCTTACCGCAACTGGCTGGATCGCACTCAGCTCATCCTCGAAGACCTGAAG
Source organism: Rhizobium sp. 57MFTsu3.2 (assembly GCF_012932765.1). Taxonomy (NCBI): domain Bacteria; kingdom Pseudomonadati; phylum Pseudomonadota; class Alphaproteobacteria; order Hyphomicrobiales; family Rhizobiaceae; genus Rhizobium; species Rhizobium sp. 57MFTsu3.2. The sequence goes on along the minus strand of NZ_JDWI01000016.1, from coordinate 49,541 downwards.
CCGGTCGAGCCGCGTGCGCTGCGCCGCGACGTGTCGCTGCTCAACCGCCAGCAGGCTTTCGGCTACACGACCGAAGACACCAAGATCCTGATGTCGCCGATGGCGACCACGGGCCAGGAAGCCGTCGGCTCGATGGGCACGGACACGCCGATCTCGGCCATGTCGGAAAAGTCGAAGCTGCTCTACACCTACTTCAAGCAGAACTTCGCGCAGGTTACCAACCCGCCGATCGACCCGATCCGCGAAGAGCTCGTCATGAGCCTCGTTTCGTTCATCGGGCCGCGTCCGAACATTCTCGACCATACCGGCATGGCAAACGCCAAGCGCCTGGAAGTGCGTCAGCCGATCCTTACCAACGGCGATCTCGAAAAGATCCGTTCGATCGGTCACACGGAAGACCGCTTCGACACGAAGACGCTCGACTTCACCTATGATGTCGAGCGTGGCGCCGAAGGCATGCCTGAGATGCTCGATCGCCTCTGCGAGCGCGCGGAAGCGGCCGTCAAGGGCGGCTACAACATCATCGTTCTCTCCGACCGCCAGATCGGGCCTGATCGTATAGCGATCCCGGCACTGCTGGCGACGGCTGCCGTGCACCATCACCTGATCCGCAAGGGTCTGCGCACCTCGGTCGGCCTCGTCGTCGAGACCGGCGAGCCGCGCGAAGTGCATCACTTCTGCCTGCTCGCAGGTTACGGCGCCGAAGCGATCAACCCTTATCTTGCCTTCGACACGCTGCTCGACATGCATGCCAAGGGCGAGTTCCCGAAGGAAGTGGACGCCTCCGAAGTTGTCTACCGCTACATCAAGGCGGTCGGTAAGGGCATCCTCAAGGTCATGTCGAAGATGGGCATCTCGACCTATCAGTCCTATTGCGGCGGTCAGATCTTCGATGCGATCGGCCTGCAGCAGGAACTGGTTGACAAGTACTTCTTCGGTACCGCGACGATGATCGAAGGCGTCGATCTCACGGCGATCGCCGAAGAGACTGTTGCGCGTCACACCTCCGCCTTCGGCAAGGATCCGCTGCTCGCGACCACGCTCGATATCGGTGGCGAATATGCCTACCGCATGCGCGGTGAAAGCCATGCCTGGACTCCGGATGCGGTGGCCACACTGCAGCACGCCGTTCGCGGCAATGCCGAGGACCGCTACCGCGAGTTCGCCGAGATGGTGAACACCTCGGCCTTGCGCATGAACACCATCCGCGGCCTCTTTAACATCAAGAGCGCCGAACAGCTCGGCCGCGAGCCGGTTTCGGTCGATGAGGTCGAGCCTGCTGCCGATATCGTCAAGCGTTTCTCGACGGGCGCGATGTCCTTCGGCTCGATCTCCCGCGAGGCGCACACGACGCTCGCGATCGCGATGAACAAGATCGGCGGCAAGTCAAACACCGGCGAAGGTGGCGAAGAGTCCGACCGCTACATGCCGCTGCCGGATGGTTCGTCGAACCCCGAGCGTTCGGCGATCAAGCAGATCGCGTCGGGACGTTTCGGTGTCACGACCGAATATCTCGTCAACGCCGATATGCTGCAGATCAAGGTCGCGCAGGGCGCAAAGCCCGGCGAGGGTGGCCAGCTGCCCGGCCACAAGGTCGACGCGACCGTTGCCAAGACACGTCACTCGACCCCGGGTGTCGGCCTTATCTCGCCGCCGCCGCACCATGACATCTATTCGATCGAAGATCTGGCGCAGCTGATCTACGACCTGAAGAACGTCAACCCGACGTCCGATGTCTCGGTCAAGCTCGTCTCGGAAGTCGGCGTCGGCACGGTCGCCGCCGGCGTTGCCAAGGCGCGCGCCGACCACATCACCGTCTCCGGCTTCGACGGTGGCACCGGCGCATCGCCGCTGACCTCGCTGAAGCATGCCGGTTCTCCGTGGGAAATCGGCCTTGCCGAGACGCAGCAGACGCTTGTCTTGAACGGCCTGCGTTCGCGTATCGCCCTGCAGGTCGATGGCGGTCTGAAGACCGGCCGCGACGTCATTATCGGTGCGCTTCTCGGTGCCGACGAATTCGGCTTCGCGACCGCGCCGCTCATCGCCGCCGGCTGCATTATGATGCGCAAGTGCCACCTGAACACCTGTCCTGTCGGCGTTGCCACGCAGGATCCGGTCCTGCGCAAGCGCTTCAAGGGCACGCCTGAGCACGTCGTCAACTACTTCTTCTTCGTCGCCAACGAAGTGCGCGAAATCTTGGCCTCGCTCGGCTTCACCAAGCTCGATGACATCATCGGCGCTTCGGAGCTGCTCGAGAAGGACGAGATGCTGGCGCATTGGAAGTCCAAGGGCCTCGACTTCAGCCGCATCTTCCACAAGGTCGAGGCGCCGAAGGATGCGACCTACTGGACATCACGCCAGAAGCACCCGATCGACGACGTTCTCGACCGCAAGCTGATCGCGGAGGCCGAGCCGGCACTGTCTTCGAAGACCCCTGTGTCCTTCGAGGTCGATATCAAGAACGTCGACCGTTCGGCTGGCGCGATGCTGTCCGGCGAAGTCGCCAAGCGCTACAACCACCGCGGCCTCAAAGACGACACGATCAACGTGACGCTCAAGGGCACGGCCGGCCAGTCGTTCGGCGCCTTCCTGGCACGCGGCATCACATTCAATCTGGTCGGTGACGGCAATGACTATGTCGGCAAAGGCCTCTCGGGCGGCAAGATCATCGTCCGGCCACCTGAGAATTCGAAGATCGTCGCGGAAGAGTCGATCATCGTCGGCAACACCGTTCTCTATGGTGCGACCGAAGGCGAGTGCTACTTCCGCGGTGTCGCGGGCGAGCGCTTCGCGGTCCGCAACTCGGGTGCGATCGCCATCGTCGAAGGCGTGGGCGACCACGGCTGCGAATACATGACGGGTGGCGTGGTGGTCGTTCTCGGCCAAACGGGCCGTAACTTCGCGGCCGGTATGTCCGGTGGCGTTGCCTACGTACTCGACGAGGCCGGCGATTTCGCCAAGCGCTGCAACATGGCGATGGTCGAGCTCGAGCCGGTTCCTGAGGAGGACGACATGCTGGAGAAGCTGCATCATCACGGCGGCGACCTCATGCACAAGGGACGCGTCGACGTCTCCGGTGACATGACGCGCCACGATGAGGAGCGCCTCTACCAGTTGATCTCCAACCACCTGCACTATACGGGCTCCACCCGCGCCAAGCAGATCTTGGACAACTGGGCCGACTACCGTCCGAAGTTCCGCAAGGTCATGCCGGTCGAGTACCGCCGTGCGCTTGAAGAAATGGAACGCGCCCGCATGGGAATTGCGGCCGAGTAAATACGCTTACTTCCGTTGCGCCGGCGAAGGCTGGCGCGGCGGATGACCGAAATATCTCAATGACCCACGGATCGGCAGCAGCCTCAGGCAGCGCAGACGCGTGGATAGCACTCAAGGGATATGCTGGATGACGGTCGAAAGAAGCAACTTGCCTCCACTGTCGAGGCTGACGATGGACAACTGGCCGCAGGCGAGGCGGTCATGAGTGTAAGGGACGAAAATATGGGTAAGGTCACAGGGTTTCTGGAAATCGACCGGCAGGTGGCAAAGTATCAGCCTGCCTCGGATCGCATCCGGCATTTCCGCGAATTCACGATCCCGATGTCGGACCAGGAAGTGCAGAAACAGGCAGCGCGCTGCATGGACTGTGGCATTCCCTATTGCCATGGGCCAACCGGCTGCCCTGTTCATAACCAGATCCCGGATTGGAACGACCTCGTCTACAACAACAACTGGGAAGCGGCGATCCAGAACCTGCATTCGACGAACAACTTCCCGGAGTTCACCGGCCGCGTCTGCCCGGCGCCCTGCGAGGAAGCCTGCACGCTGAACCTCGAGGACACGCCGGTTGCGATCAAGACCGTCGAACAGGCGATCGCTGACAAGGCCTACGAGCTCGGCTTCATCCGTCCGCAGCCGGCAACGGTTCACACCGGCAAGAAGGTTGCGATCGTCGGTTCCGGCCCGGCCGGCATGGCGGCTGCACAGCAGCTCGGCCGCGCAGGGCATGAGGTTCACGTGTACGAACGCGAAAGCAAGCCCGGCGGCCTGCTGCGCTACGGTATCCCTGACTTCAAGATGGAAAAGAACTTCATCGATCGCCGCGTCGAGCAGATGAAGGGCGAAGGCGTCACCTTCCACTGTGGCGTCAATGTCGGTGTCGACGTGAAGGTCGAGCAGCTGCTCGCAGACCACGATGCGGTTCTCTATTGCGGCGGTTCTGAAACGCCACGCGAAGCGGGTATCCCGGGCATCGAGCTTTCGGGCGTCCATGACGCGATGCCCTACCTCGTGCAGCAGAACAAGCGCGTCGGCCGTGAAAACATCGACAGCGTCGGCTGGGCCTCTGACCCGATCCTCGCCGGCGCCAAGCATGTCGTCGTCGTCGGCGGTGGCGATACCGCATCGGACTGCGTCGGTACGGCGTTCCGCCAGGGCGCGGTGAAGGTCACGCAGCTCGACATCCGCCCGCAGCCGCCGGAGAAGGAAGACAAGCTCGCTGTCTGGCCGTTCTGGGCAACGAAGATGCGCACGTCGTCCTCGCAAGCGGAAGGCGCAATTCGCGAGTTCCAGGTGGCAACACTCGAGTTCGTCGGTGAAGATGGCGTTCTGACCGGCGTGAAGTGCTGCGAAGTCGACGAGCGTCGCAAGCCGATCGCCGGCACCGAGTTCATCATCAAGGCCGACCTCGCTTTCATCGCGATCGGTTTCAGCGGCCCGTTCAAGGACAGCGTGCTCAAGGAACTCGACGGCAAGCTCACGCTCAACACCGACCGTCGCGGCTCGACCAACGTCGTTGCCGACGACCGCGACTACAAGACCTCGGTCGACAAGCTCTGGACGGCGGGCGACGTGCGCCGCGGTCAGTCGCTGGTGGTCTGGGCGATCCGCGAAGGCCGCCAGGCCGCCCGCGCCATCGACGAAGCCCTGATGGGCTCGACGGTTCTGCCGCGGTAAGCGACACAGTTGATGATTGGATTTTGGGCCGCTCTGAGCGGCCCTTTTTCGTTTGGTGAGCCTCGCGTTCGACTGAGATCAAGAGCGCGTTTTTGGAGCGCGGCTTCATGCAGCCGGGCTATTTGATGGTGACCTGAGCGGTGGGCTTCACAGGAGCCATGCGATAGTCATCGACGCGGCCAACAGGGGGAGCCGCCATCTCGCCATCCTGAACCAGAAGATCACGTGGCGACTTGGTGGCACTGACCGGGAGTGCCCTGCCGCCAAGAAGTTCCGCGCCGCCATCCAGGTTGGGATCGGAGAGGCTGATCGGCTCGGTGCGGCCGGGCATTGCCACAGCGTCGATCACCGGCGCATTGCCCGCGTCAAGGCGGACGAGGTCCGGGCTTGCCTGTACCCCGAGAATGCGGCGCACGGGCTTTTCGACATAGAAGGCAAGCTTGCGCCGGCCTGCTTCCGTGAGGTTGATGCCATCCGAGGTGCGTAGGCGGACCTGCTGGCCGTTGATATCCGAGCCGGTGACGATGAAGTCGCCGCCTTCGCTGACGAAACCGTCCCAGATGTCGACGAACTCGCCGCCGACGCTCTCCATCTGCTTGCGGAACAACTGGTTAAGCTGCACGGCATCGGCGGTCATCGCAGGCGAATCGAAGGCGGGTAGTCCGACCCAGAGCAGCGGAATCTTGCGGCTGGTGACCTGCTGGCCGAAGGCCACGACGCGGCGCTGATATTCGGAATACCAACCGTCGGTCCTGAATTTCTCCTTGCCGATATCCGTCACCATCTGCTGGCGGTCATTCGCGCCGAGCATGACGATGACCATGGCGGGCTTCGCCTCGTCCATGAATTTTGTCAGCTGTTGCGGCCAGTCATAGTAGTCGTCTCGGACCAGACCCGAGGCGACGTTGCTATGTGTCTCGACCACGACGCCGGGAGAATCCTTGAAAGCAGCGTCCATGCCGACGCCAAGACCGCCGGCGAGAAAATCGCCGACGACGAGGATCTTCTGGGCGTTGGCAAGCTTCTCGACCGCCTTTTCCTCAACGACGACGGGAGCGGCGGGACGGGGAGCCGCAGCCGCCTTCGGCGACGGCGCTTTCCTTCTCGGCGCAGGCTGTCGCTGCGGCGCGTTCTGAGACGGTGCCTGTGGCGGATATTCCTGGATGTAGCGACGGCCAAAGAAAAAATCGAGAATCGAGCGGCGATAGTAATACCGCTCCTGCGCATCGGCCACGTGCACCGGCAGCGCGCTGAAGACGAGCACCAACGTTGCGGTGCCAATCGCACCCCAGCGGAGCGTTGCCCGGTGTACTCGTTTACGCATAATCAGCAGCCTCGCATCTGCCGGCATTCTCGCATGGAGCGGGAACTCGCGTCCACACTCCAAAAGTGTATGTTGCCGATTATTCCGTCTACTTGCGAAGCGCGTTCAGGAGCGGCAGCGATGGCTCACCGTCCTGCTGCATTCCGATGCGAGCCTGGACCGCGGCAATCGCGGCCTTGGATCCGCTGCCGAAGTTCCCGTCGACCTCGCCGTCGTAATAACCGAGTGTCTTCAGGCGCGTCTGCAGTTCGAACTTTTGCTTCATATCAAGCGTACCGTTCGGTCGTGGCCAGGGCTGCTTCATGCCGCCGTAGCCGGCGATCTCGTCCGCCAGCAGTCCGACCGCAATCGCGTAACTGTCCGACGCGTTGTAGTTCTTGATGGTGAAGAAATTGCTGGTCATCAGGAAGCCCGGGCCATCGGGGCCGGCCGGCATCTTGAGCACGGCCTTGCTGCCGCCATCGCGGAAGCTCTTGCCGTTCGGCCGGCTAAGGCCGAGGGAGGCCCACTGCGCCAGTGTATGCGTTTTACCGACCTGTTTTCTGGCATTCGGCGGCACGACCACTTCATAGCCCCAGGTTTTGCCGGCATCCCACCCGTTTTTCCGCAGCAGGTTGGCGGACGTGGCGAGAGCATCAGGCACGGAGTTCCAGATGTCGCGATGTCCGTTGCCGTCGGCGTCGACCGCATAGAGCAGGTAGCTTGTCGGAATGAATTGGGTGTGGCCCATGGCGCCGGCCCAGGAGCCGGTCATGCCATCGGGCGAGATATCGCCATTCTGCAGGATCTTCAGCGCCGCAATGAGTTGCTTCTTGGCGAACTTCGCGCGGCGTTCGTCGGCATAGGCGAGGGTCGCCAAGGCGCGCGGCACGTAGTGCAGGCGGTCGTCCTTGTCGAGAACTGCGCCATAATTGGATTCCATCGACCAGATGGCCAGGAGAATCGTCTTGTCCACACCAAACTGGCGTTGAACCGCATTCAGCGTCGAGGCATGTTTGGCGGCCATCTGACGGCCGATCTGCACCGTGTACGGATTTACACGGGAATCAACGTAGTCCCAGATTTTCGTTGTAAATTCAGGCTGATAGGCAGCCTTTTCCAGCACTGTCGGATCCGGATCGCTGACGCCTGAGAAGGCTTTGCGATAGGTTGCCTTGCTGATGCCATTTTGAGCGGCAGTTTGATAGAAGTCCGCGATCCACTTCTGGAACCGCTGATCTGCTTTCGCGTTGATGGGGGCCAGGCCGGCGGACGCGGTCACGATGAGTGCAATAGCAAGACCACGAAGGGAATTTCTGTGATTTTGAGTCATCGGCGGTCATCCGTCCTTTCGTTTCAGGCACAGCGGAGCGCAAATTTCCGCTCAGGCCTGAGACTACCTGAACGAAGTCAACAAATTCTTTACCATGACGTAGGAACGCAGTCACCATTTGCAAAACTGTAGCAAATCGCATCTAGTTCAATCAAAAATGCCTTTATTTCAAGCGGTGTAGTTATCGCAGGAGGATTGTGTGGCAGAGCATAAAAAAGTTCGCAAAGCTGTATTTCCGGTCGCGGGTCTCGGGACTCGCTTTCTCCCGGCCACCAAAGCCGTGCCGAAGGAAATGCTGACTGTCGTCGACAAACCGATCATTCAGTATGTGGTCGACGAAGCTTTGGAAGCGGGCATCGAGCATTTCGTTTTCGTCACAGGTCGTAACAAACACATCATCGAAGACTACTTCGATATCCATTTCGAGCTTGAGCAGACGCTGCGCGAGCGCAGCAAGCAGGCGGAAATGACGCTGCTTGCTGGCCAGCTTCCCAAGGCTGGTACGGTCAGCTTCACTCGTCAGCAGGAGCCGCTTGGCCTCGGCCATGCCGTCTGGTGTGCTCGCGAGATCGTCGGCAACGAGCCGTTTGCGCTGCTCTTGCCCGACATGATCATGAAGAGCGAAGGCAAGGGCTGCATGAAGGGCATGATCGACCTTTATGCCCAGAGCGGCGGCAACATCATCGCCGTCGAGGAATGCGCCCCGGATCAAGCTCACAAGTACGGCATCGTCGGCGTCGGCGAAGCGATCGGTGATGGCTTCCGCATCACCGGCATGGTCGAGAAGCCTGCCAAGGGCACGGCACCGTCGAACTATTTCATCAACGGCCGCTATATCCTGCAGCCTGAAGTCTTCAAGATCCTGGAAACCCAGGAACGAGGCGCTGGCAACGAAATCCAGCTGACCGACGGCATGCTGAAGCTGCTGAAGGACCAGACGTTCGCGGGCTATCACTTCCGCGGCACGACCTATGACTGCGGCGCCAAGGACGGCTTCATCCTGGCCAACGTGGCCTTCGCCCTGGAACGTGCGGACATCCGCCCGACCGTCGAGGAAGGCTTCAAGGCGCTGCTGAAGGGCCTCTGAAACCAGCCTGCCTGTCAAACGAATTAGTCCGCCTCCAAGGCTCCCACTTGGAGGCGGATTTCGTTTCAGTGCTTCAGTTTCACACCGACGCCGGCCCGCCATTGCTCGGAATCGCTGCTTGTCTTGCGGGACGTCAGCTCGTAGCCAATGGTGCTGGTCATATCGAGGTAGCGGTTGATGTTCCAGGTCAGCCCGGCGCTCGTGGTGTAGACCGTCTCGTCGCTGGTCGGGCTATCCGACGGATAGTCGCGATAGATGATGCCGCCGAGGACAGTGCCTGTCAGATTATCACGCAGTTGATGCGTGACGCCCGTCGTCAAAGCATGCGAAACGTAGCCGGATTCGCCAGCTGTGGTCGACGGGTTGATGCTTGTCAGCAGGCCGATGTTGACGTCCGTACCTCTGAGCGGCGACCAGAATAGCTGAGCATCCACCACGGCCGCGTCGATGTCCGAGAGGCGGTCGTCGTCGAAGGTGGCAGTCTGATAGCCAACCCCGACCTCGCCGCGGAGCTTTTCACCCAAATCGAGTTCGACGCCGACCTTGGCGCCATAGCTATCTCCCGACCTGCGGAAGCCGGCGGAATCGATACTCTCGTCATAGACCGTCTTGCCGACATTGCCTTCGATGAAGGGGATGAGAGCCGGGGAAAGCTCGTAGCCGATGCGGCCGCGGATCGTGCCGCTCGTCTCGTTGCGATCGGCCAGCGAAACGGTCGTTCCATCGGACAATGTCGCGTCGGAATAGATCGTACGGCTGACATCGATAGCGGTGTTGCCGCGCAGGATGCCGAAGTCGCGTTCGATCGAGGCGCCGGTGCTGAATTCCTGAACATCCGATTGCTGGTCCGCGTTCTGGATGGCATTCGGATCATCAGTGTCTTCGCGGTAGAAATGGTAGCCGCCGATGATATGTGCGGTCGTATCCTCGGGAAGATCGAGCCGCAGGTCGCCGTCGATCCTGAAATCCGGCTGTTCCTCGCCTTCGCCGCTGACGTTCTTCTGCCAGGCGCCGTCGGTGGTCACCGTGAGTTGGTGCAGCGCCCAGTCGGAGGTCATCGTGGCGTGCAGATCCGTTTCGAGGAAGCCACGCGTCTGTTTGATGCCGGCGTCCTTCTGCGTCTCGGTGTTGATGCTCTGGGTAACGGTCGGACGCAGGACGAAGGTGCCGATGCTGATGCCCGGCGTTTCCTCGGCCGCCGGATTCGGCTCCGGCTTGCGGGCCGGCAGCCGCTCGTCGAGCGGCGCTTCGCGCGTGTTGAGGCGTATCATGTCCTCATCGAGGATCGCACCGGTCGTCTCGTCGCTCGGTTTTTGATCGGCAGCCGCAATCGGCGCAGCAGTGGCTGCTGGCGCCGCATTGTCGGCCGTTGACATAGTGCCGGCCGGTGTTTCAGGGATATCGCTTTCATCCTCCACCGCCGCAGCAGCAGGTGCGGTGGACGAGCGGATCGAGCTGTTGGAAACGGGCGTCGACTGCGCAAGTACGGCGTGGGGCGCGAGGAAAGTGCCTGCCATCAGAGCCATGGACACGGCAAAGCCCGTCGCGCGGAGCGGCGTGAGACTGCTCGTGTCCTTCCAATGGCTCATGTGTATCCTGGCATGCGTCGAAGCGTTACCCGAACGTAAAGGCTTGTGGTTAACCATTCGTTGCGCTGCGATGCCCGTGAGGGCAGCCGATGGACACGGCGGATGAAAACCGCTAACGCAGTGCCATGATCAAGAGAGCGGTAAATGTCATCGAAAACGGTGTCCTGGAGTCTGCGAAACGGACAATCGGCACCGAGAGGCGGGCGCTTGAGGCCCTGGAGCGAGCTTTTGACGACGGCTTGGCCGGGCCTTTCATGCGGGCCGTCGAGACGATCAACGGCGTCACCGGTCGCGTCATCGTTACAGGCGTCGGCAAGAGCGGCCACATCGGTGTGAAGATCGCGGCGACGCTGGCGTCGACAGGAACGCCGGCCTTCTTTGTCCATGCGGCCGAGGCAAACCATGGCGATCTCGGGATGATCGGCACGACGGATATCGTCCTTGCCCTTTCCAAGGGCGGCGAAAGTGCCGAGCTTCGCAGCATCATCGGCTATACGCGCCGGTTCTCGATTCCGCTGATTGCCGTCACATGTTCCGAAAGATCGTCGCTTGCCACGGCATCCGACATTGTCCTGTTGATGCCGAACGAGGAAGAGGCCTGTCCGCATGGGCTGGCTCCGACCACTTCGACGCTGATGCAGCTCGCCATGGGCGATGCGCTTGCCATCGCGCTGCTTGAGGCACGAGGCTTTACGGCGCGCGACTTTCACGTGTTCCATCCGGGCGGCAAACTCGGGGCGAGTCTCAGCCATGTCGCCGATATCATGCATACGGGCGATCGCGTCCCGTTGGTGGCCAAGGGAACGCCGGTGCCGCTGGCGATCTCGACGTTGTCTCGGAAGCATTTCGGCTGCGTCGGTATTCTGGACGACGATGAGCGCCTCTGCGGCATCATCACGGAAGGCGACCTGGCACGCAACCTGACGCGCAACCTCTCCGAGCTCGTTGTCGACGATATCATGACGCGGACACCAAAGACGGTGAAGCCGACAGTGCTGGCAACGGCCGCGCTTGCCATGCTCAACCAGCACAGCATCGGAGCACTGATCGTGGTCGACGACGACAACCGCCCGATCGGGCTCGTGCACTTCCATGATCTGCTTCGGATCGGCGTGGCCTGATCAGACCTGTTCTACCGTCAGATCGCGCCCGCTGCTCGCCACCACCTTTACCTTGGTGCCTACAGGCAGGTCCGGGCCGTTTACGAGCCAGAACGTATCGTCGAGGCGAATACGACCGCGCCCTTCGCGGATGGGCTCCGCCAGCGTCGCGGTGCGCCCGATGAGGCTTTCGGCCCGCTGATTGAGGAAAGGCTGATCGGTTTCACCGTGCTGCAGGGTCAGCTTGCGGCCGACCACCGTTGCCACGACTGCAAGAAGCGCAAAGAGGATGGCCTGAACCTGCCAAAGCCAGAAGCTGCTGTCCCAGAACAGTAGCGACAGCATGCCGACGATAAGGGCGGCAAGCCCGATCCAGACAAGGAAGACGCCCGGCGCGATCAATTCTGCGGCCAGCAGCACCAAGCCGGCGATCCACCAGCTCCAGGGTCCGAGTTCCGCGACGAGGCTGGCGATCATGGCTCAGCGCTCCGTTGGCGGGTTGAAGGGGTTGACGGCCGGGGTGGTTCGCGGGGTTGACTGCTGGCGTGGTGGTGGCGGCGGCGTCGGGTTGTCGCCGAAGACCTCCCTGGCGATCGCTCCAATGCCGCCAAGCGAGCCGATGATGGACGAAGCCTCGACCGGCATCAGCACGACCTTCGAACTACCGGCGGTACCGATCGCGGTGAGAGCTTCGGTATATTTCTGGGCTACGAAATAGTTGACGGCCTGAATGTTGCCCGATGCAATCGCCTCCGACACCATCTTGGTTGCCTTGGCTTCTGCTTCGGCGAGGCGTTCTCGAGCCTCGGCGTTGCGGAAGGCGGCTTCGCGCTGACCCTCGGCCTGCAGGATTGCCGATTGCTTGGAGCCCTCGGCACGCAGGATCTGAGCGTTACGGGAGCCTTCGGCCTCCAGCACCTGCGCGCGCTTCTCGCGTTCGGCCTTCATCTGCCGCGCCATGGCGTCCACCAGGTCGCGTGGTGGCTGGATGTCCTTGATCTCGATGCGCGTCACCTTGATGCCCCAAGGCCGGACGGCATCGTCGACGACGTGCAGCAGCCGGTCGTTGATGGCATCACGGTTCGAGAGCAATTCGTCGAGATCCATCGACCCCATGACGGTACGGATGTTGGTCATCGTCAGGTTCAAGACGGCATTCTCGAGGTTCGCGACCTGATAGGCTGCCTCGGCGGCGTTGAGGACCTGGTAGAAAGCGACGGCGTCGGTCGAGATGGAGGCGTTATCCTTGGTTATAACCTCCTGGGTCGGCACGTTCAGGACCTGTTCCATGACGTTCATGCGGGCGCCGATACGCTCGATGAAGGGGGTGATGAGGTTGAGGCCGGGCTCCAGCGTGCGCGTATAGCGGCCGAAACGCTCGAGGGTGTAGCGGTAGCCCTGCGGCACGATCTTGATGCCTGCAAACAGCACGAGGATGACGAAGATCACCAGTGCTATGACGACGATATCGAAGCCACTCAGAACCATGAAACTCCCCCGCGATAGAATCGACTGATGCAACCTTAGACGAGCCGGCCTGAAACGCCAGCATCTTCGGCTGGCGAAGCTATCCGGTTTATGGATTCGATATGGGATGTCAGTCGACTATTCACAACGGGAGCGCTTTGCATTAGAAGGCGCGCAGGAAATACCGGTCGCAGCCCACCCGGTCAAAACAAGGGATCCTCATCATGAAGACGATCGTCATCTGCTCCGGCGGATTGGACTCCATTTCGCTCGCCCATCGCGTGGCGGCGGAGCATCAGCTTATCAGCCTGCTTTCCTTCGATTACGGACAGCGCCACCGCAAGGAACTGGACTTTGCCACAGCCTGCGCCAAGCGGCTCGGCGTACCGCACCAGATCATCGACATCCGCACCATCGGCCGGCACCTGACGGGTTCGGCCCTGACCGACGATGTCGACGTGCCCGACGGCCACTATGCCGAGGAGACGATGAAGGCGACCGTGGTGCCGAACCGCAACGCAATCATGCTTGCAATCGCGTTCGGTCTCGCAGCGGCCCAGAAAGCCGACGCGGTCGCCGTTGCCGTGCATGGCGGCGACCACTTCATCTATCCCGATTGCCGCCCGGGCTTCATCGATGCTTTCCAGGAGATGCAGAACCAGGCGCTGGATGGCTATGCCAGTGTTTCGCTGCTCGCTCCCTACGTCAACGTCTCGAAAGCCGATATCGTTACCGATGGTGCGAAATACGGGACGCCATTTGCCGAGACATGGTCCTGCTACAAGGGCGGTACGCGCCATTGCGGACGGTGCGGCACCTGCGTCGAGCGGCGCGAGGCCTTTCATCTGGCCGGCGTCGCCGACCCCACGGAATACGAGGATCCGGATTTCTGGGTGGCGGCCACAGCAGGCTATTCGGCCAGGGAGGTGAAGTGATGTTTCGCATCACCAAGGAGTTTCACTTTTCCGCGTCGCATCAGCTGACGCATCTGCCCGCCGATCACCAGTGTGCTCGCCTGCACGGTCACAACTATATCGTCGTGGTGGAACTGGCCGCCGCCGAACTCGACGAGAACGGCTTCGTTCGAGACTATCAAGAGCTTTCGCCGCTGAAGCGCTACATCGACGAGCGCTTCGACCATCGGCATCTGAATGAGGTGTTCGGCCATGATCGCGTGACCTCGGAATATCTCGCCAAGCACTTCTACGACTGGTGCAAGGAGCGACTGCCGGAGACTTCCGCCGTGCGCGTCAGCGAGACACCGAAGACCTGGGCGGAATACCGACCGTGAGCGGGGCTCGCGAGGCCCAGATCCGCGTCAGCGAGATCTTCGGGCCGACGATCCAGGGGGAAGGCGTCCTGATCGGCCTGCCGACCGTCTTCGTTCGCACCGGCGGCTGCGATTATCGCTGTTCTTGGTGCGACAGCCTGCATGCTGTGGATAGCGAGTATCGCGATCAATGGCTGCCGATGACCGTCGATGGCATATGGGCGGAGGTGACGCGGCTCTCCGGCGGCAAGCCTCTGATGGTCTCGCTTTCGGGTGGCAACCCGGCGATCCAGCCGCTTGGCGGTCTGATCGCGCATGGGCATGAGCAAGGCTACAGATTCGCGCTGGAAACGCAGGGGAGCGTCGCCAAGGAGTGGTTTGCCGATCTTGATGTGCTGGTGCTGAGCCCGAAGCCGCCCTCGAGCGGCATGGCGACGGATTGGGATGCGTTCGAGGTCTGTCTCAAGATGGCGGCCTGCGGGCCCGATATCGCGCTGAAGATCGTCGTCTTCGACGACCGCGACTATGCCTATGCCCGCGAGGCGGCGGCGCGCTATCCCGATCTGCCCGTCTATCTGCAGCCGGGGAACCACACGCCTCCGCCGCCTGACGACGACGATGCGCGCGTCGATATCGACGGTATCATGGACAGGATGCTGTGGCTGGTCGACAAGGTGACCGAGGACCGGTGGTTCGAGGCCCGTGTGCTGCCCCAGTTGCATGTTCTGCTCTGGGGCAACAAGCGCGGCGTCTGATCAGGCCCAGCCGAGCAGTTCGCGGCGAACGACCTTTTCGAGCACTCGCATGCCATCCTCGCTGTCGTTGAGGCAGGGGATGTGAGCGAACTTCTCGCCGCCATTCTCATGGAAGGAATGAGCGGCCTGCTCGGCGATTTCTTCCAGTGTCTCCAGACAGTCGGACACGAAACCGGGGTTCAGAACGGCGATCTTCTTGACGCCGTCTTGGGCCAGCTTCTCCACCGTCTTGTCGGTATAGGGCTGCAGCCACTCTTCCGGCCCGAAACGGGATTGGAAGGTCACCATGAACTTGTCTTCCGGCAGTCCCAGCCGTTCGCGCAGCAGGCGGCCGGTCTTCTGGCACTGGCAATAATAGGGATCGCCAAGCTTGAAATAGGACATAGGAATGCCGTGGAAGGAGGCGAGTACCATGTCCGGCTGCCAGTCGAGCGTCGCCAAATGGTTCTTCACCGAATTGGCAAGCGCTTCGATGTAGGTCTCGTCGTCGTGATAGTCAGGGACGGTCCGCAGCGCCGGCTGCCAGCGCATCTTCAGTAGCTGCTGGAAGGCCTTGTCGTTGACGGTTGCCGTCGTTGCGGCGGCGTATTGCGGATAAAGCGGGAAAAGAACGATGCGATCGCAACCCTCGTCCTTCAGCGCCTCGATGCGCGATGGAATCGAGGGCGTGCCATAGCGCATTGCCCATTCCACCTTCACGTTTGGCAGGTCCTTCAAGCGTTCGGCCATGAGATCGGACTGGTTGCGCGTGTAGGTGCGCAGGTAGCTCTCGTTCCTGTCCTTGTTCCAGATCGTCTCATAGGCCTTGCCCACCTTTTGCGGGCGCGTGTTGAGGACGATGCCGAAGAGGATCGGGTACCACTTCCAGGGTGACCACTCGATGACGCGCTTGTCGGTCAGGAATTCCTTCAGGTAACGGCGCATGGACGTGTAATCGGTGCCATCGGGCGTGCCCAGATTAACGAGCAGGACGCCGACCTTGCCTGATTTGACGGGCGGGTGGTCCACCGGGCGGTGCGCAGTTTCAATGGTCGTCATTTAAACCCTTGGTGTCTTGTCTGACCGGCTCACACGCAGCCGGACTTCGGTGGTTCACCCTATAGAAACAAAAGCCGGTCCGCGGAACCCCGGACCGGCTTTCAGAATCGAGACAAATCGTCTTACTTCGACGGAATCTGCAGTTCCTTACCGATCGTCAGGTGGCGTGGCGCCGGCGTGCCGTTGGCGTCGGAAATCTTCTTCCAGAGCGCGCCCTCGCCATAGAACTGCTTGGAGAGATCCCAAAGCGTATCGCCGGCGGCGATGACGTGGTTGGTCGGCGTATTCGGGGCGAGCGCTGCCGGAGCTGCCGCGGTGGGTGCCGTAGAAGCGGCCGGTGCTGCCGGGGAGGCGGGCGCGGCCTGTGCGGGTGCCGTCGTGGCAGCTGCCTGGGTACCGGAGGCTGCGACTTCGGTCACGCGACCGTCCGTATAAGGCTTGTAGGGCGAGTGCGCTGCAAGATATTCGGCAGTCACGTCGGCGAGGTCCGGTCCGAAGTCGTAGGCATTCTTGCCCGCCGTCTCGAAGATCGAGTAGCCATCGCCACCTGCACGCATGAAGTTGTTGGTGACGACGCCGTAGGTCTTAGCATCGTCGAGCACCACATAGGCGTCGCCTTCCTTCGCTTCGACGGAAACGAGGCGGCTGCCGGCAGGTTTGGTCTTATCGAAGGTGTATTTCAAGCCCGATACCTGAGGGAAACGGCCGGCGCCCTGTTCAATCTGGCTCAGGCCATTTTCGAGAGCCTTGCGGATATCGGCACCCGTCAGCTGGAAGGTCGCCAGCGTGTTCTGGAACGGCAGCACGGTGATGACTTCGCCCTGAGTGACGTCGCCGGCATCGATCGAGGCGCGCAGACCGCCGCCATTCTGGATGGCGACGCTCATGCCCTGGCTCTTGCCGCGGTCGAGCATGGCGTCGGCGACGAGGTTGCCCATTGAGCATTCCTCGACTCGGCAGACAGTGCGGTCGCCTTGGATCGGGGCTTCGCTGGAACCGATGACCTTCTTGCGCAGTTCTTCGATCGGCTTGGCGAGTTCGGCGATACGCGCGGTGAGGCTCGGATCCGGAGTGAAGGAGAAATCGATCAGGATCGGGTCGCCCTTGGCGTCCTTGACGACGCCGTTGTCATCGAAGGTGACGACGAGGTCGCCGAGATACTTGCTGTACGATGCCGCCTGAACCACCGGCACCTTGTAGCCGCCGGGATTGTCGACCATCGTCGGGTAGGGGCCTTCCGCCTTCGGGTCGGTGTTGGACAGCAGGCTGTGCGAATGGCCGCCGACGACGACGTCGACATCGGGGATCTTGGCGATGGCTGCGAGGTCGCGCGGATAGCCGACATGGGTCAGCGCGATGATCTTGTTGATGCCTTGCTTCTTCAAGTCTTCGACGGCCGCGGTGATGGTCTGCACGTCGTCGGCGATCATCACCTTCGGGCCGGGCGAGGACAGTTCTTCGGTATCGTTGGTCACGGCGCCGACGATGCCAATCTTCTGGCCGCCGACCTCGAGCACCAGCGAAGGCTTGATGCGATCGCCGAGCTTGGAGCCGTCACCGGCCAGGACATTGGCCGAAATGACTGGGAATTGCACCTTGTCGAGGAAGGTCGCCAGGCCATCCTCGCTGTCGTCGAACTCGTGGTTGCCGACGGTCATGACGTCGAACTTCATGTCATTCAGCATTTCGGCTTCGACCGCGCCCTTGTAGGTCGTGTAGAAGAGCGATCCCTGGAAATTGTCGCCGGCATTCAGCAGCAGCGTGTTCTTGCCGTTCAGGGCGGCGCGACGCTGGTCGATCGCGGTCTTCAGGCGGGCGGCGCCGCCGAAGCATTCCTTCTTGCCTTCTTCCTCGGCCGAGCAGGTGGAATCGAACTTGTTGATCGACTCGATGCGCGAATGGAAATCGTTGATGTGAAGGATATTGAGTTCGTAATCGGCAAAAGCGGCGCTGCTTGACAGCGCCAACATCGACGCGGTCAACAGACCGAACTGAAAATTCGTCATCCTGCTCTCCTGATTTTTCGGCGAAGCCATATCCCCTGCGCTCCGCCGTCCCTAGGTGATCAATGTTTCCACCAAGCATTTAGCGGCGGCAAGAGAAAAAGCTGTGACAGAAGCGGCGCATTCCAAGGGCGGTAAACGAAAAACCTCGCGAGAGGCTGCTTTCAACAAACCCTAGAGCTGCTTTCTTTTTTCGAACGAGGAAAATCCGCTCAGGCTGCGAACGCAGTCATCCTCTGAAACCGGCTTGTTGAGAATTTGAGGACGGCCAGCGTGATCTCGCGGCAGCAACGTGACGTCAATCGGTCGCCCGACCCCGTTCTATAAATAACGGCGGTCGCGTCCTCGGGGCCTTTTGGCAGACCAGAACCATTTAGTCCAACGCAAATCGAACCTTACAGCTCTACATGCGGCGCGTAAGCGTGAATTGGGAACCGGCGTCGGAGGTGCAATTGAGCTGGCTCTGGGTCACCAGCGCGCAGTTGACCTTGGATTGCGTCTTGCGCACCAGCGAGGTCATGTTGATCTCGACCAGCGACGGGGAGGTGTTCACATAAGTGCCCGACGCGAGAAGCTGGTTGCTGTCGGTCGTGCGCGTGGTGAAGGTTCCGGCCTGGAATGTGGAGATGATGCCGTTCGGATCCGACCATGAACCCTCAACGCCTGTCTGAGCCGGGGTTGCAGCGACCGGTACCGGGCGCGGCGACGACGTGGTGCAGGCGCTCAACGCCGCGGACGCGCCGATGAGGACAAGGAGGGGTCTGATTCTCATGAGTTTCTCCCGGGGCTTCGGAACGAGAACTATCCGTGTGGTTGTGAAACACATGGCGCGAGCCGGTAGTTAAGGCAAGACTTCAAGGTCTCATGACGGCATTTATACAGCAGGCGTTACAAAAATGCCCGCCGCAAGGCGGGCATCTTCAAATGCGGTTCGGGCTGGCATCAGCGAACGAGGATGTTCTTGAACTGCCACGGATCCTTGGTGTCGATCTCTTCCGGGAAGAGCCCCGGGCGACCTTCCAGCGGCGTCCACTCGGTGTAGTGGCCTTCGACCGGGCCGAGGTACCGGCTCTGCACCTCGAGGCAGCGCTTGTAGTCGATTTCGTCGGCTTCGACGATACCGGCCGTCGGATTTTCAAGGGCCCAGACCATGCCGGCGAGAACGGCGGAGGTGACCTGCATGCCCGTCGCGTTCTGGTAAGGCGCGATGCGGCGCGTTTCCTCCAGCGACAGGCGGGAACCGTACCAGTAAGCGTTCTTCTCATGGCCGTAGAGCAGGACGCCGAGTTCGTCGATGCCGTCCTCCAACTCGTCCTCGTCGAGAACGTGGTGAACCGGCTGCGGGTTGCCGCCGTTGCCGAACATCTCATGCATCGAGAGAACCGCGTCGTTCGCCGGATGGTAGGCGTAGTGGCAGGTCGGACGGAAGGTGACTTCGCCGTCCTTGTCGCGAACGGTGAAGAAGTCGGCGATCGAGATCGCCTCGTTGTGCGTTACGAGGAAGCCGTACTGCGGACCGGGGGTCGGGCACCACGTGCGGACGCGAGTGTTGGCGCCCGGCTGCTCGAGGTAGATACCAGCCTTGCAACCCTTCTTGTGCTTCTTGCCGTTCTTCGGCATCCAGTTTTCGTGGGTGCCCCAGCCGAGTTCGGCCGGCTGCAAGCCTTCGGAGATGAAGCCTTCAACCGACCAGGTGTTCCAGAAGACGTTAAGCGGCTTCGGATGCTTGGTACGCTGCGTGTCGCGCTCGGCGATGTGGATGCCCTTGACGCCGACCTTCTTCATCAGCTTCGCCCAGCCTTCGCGGTCGTGCTGATCCGGCTCTTCGAACTTCACACCGATATCGTTGGCGAGGTTGACGAGCGCCTTCTTGACGAACCACGAAACCATACCCGGGTTTGCGCCGCAGGTGGAGACAGCAGTCGGACCGCCCGGGTTCTTCGCCTTTTCCTTGCGAAGAGTTTCACGCAGTGCGTAGTTGGTGCGGTCGGCATTCTTCATGCTCTTGTCGAAGTAGAAACCGAGCCAGGGCTCGATGACGGTATCGATGTAGAGAGCGCCGAGCTTGCGGCAGAGCTTCATCAGGTCGACCGAACCGGTGTCGACGGAGAGATTGACGCAAAAACCCTGGCCACTGCCTTCGGTCAGAAGCGGTTTCAGCAGTTCCTTGTAGTTTTCCTTCGTGACATGAGCCTTGATGTGCTTCACGCCATGCTTTGCCATGATTTCGGTGTGATCTGCGTCGTCGCGCGGGTCGATGACTACCATCCGGCTCTTGTCGAATTTGAAGTGGCGCTCGATCAGCGGCAGGGTACCGCGGCCGATGGAGCCAAAGCCGATCATCACGATCGGGCCAGTAATTTCGGCATATACCGGGTGGGTTTGTTCCGTCATTCTTTCTTTTCTCCTGTGGAAGGCGACGAAGGCGATGGGCCTTTAGGAATTCATCTGGAAATTGCGCAGAGAATGCGAGATTATCGGCTCTAACCACAAAACGGCGTCACAATAAAGAGCAAGAGCATAAAACTCAGGCGGGAGAGAGGGTGTCCGCGAGCGCTCGAAGCTTCGCGACGAGTTCGGCCTTCTGCAGTATCAGACCTTTATAGGCCGCCTGCTGCTCATCGAGACTATCCAGCTGCGCGGCGAAGCTTCCGGCAAGTTTGGCGGCATTCGGGTGGTCGGCGATCGCGGCTATCGAATCGACATAGACGCGGATGGTAAACAGAATATCGCCCGACTTCGGCAGTTTGTGCAGCGTCTGGCGCTCGACGCGAGCAAAGCGCTCGGCGAGCGTGAACGGGTCGGCCGACGGCGGGCGGCGGTGTTTGGAGAGTGGCAAAAATAGTTCATCCGTGACGTTCACGGACCAGTTCAGCCGTTCCACAGGTTGCGAAACCTGCAGGTTATCGAAGATGCGGGTGATGAGTGTCGCGTTACGCGTACCTTCGCCGAAACCGGGCACGTCGGCGTGAATTTCCTGCATCGGGCGACCGAACTTCTCCTGCAGCGACCATGAGGACGGGAAGGCGACAAAGCCGGCGACAAGATGCCAGCCGTCTTCCCTACGTCGCATGATGACGAGATCGTCCTGCACCAGCAGGCCGGCACGCAGCAGGGGCGGTGCATCCCGCTCGGTTGCATGGGCAACGCTGTCGGCAAGCTTCGGATGATATTCCGCAAGATAAGCCAGCAGGAGATCGAAGACCTCCTGCTGTGCTTCCGCGGTATCCGCCTCGGCAACGAAGATCTCGTCGCGATGTGTCTCGATCAGGCGTCGTTTCTCGCCGACATAGCGGGCCCAATCGTCATCCGGCTCGATCCAGCGGCTAGGATCGAGCGGCATCAAACCGATGGTGAAAGGCCGGGCGGAGCCGCCATAGGGTGTATAGGTCAGAGGCGTCATGATCGCACTCTATGCCGCCAATGTCCCCCGATGGAAGACCGTCCGCCACAGACTGTCCGGATGGGGCCAGATTTGGCTCATGCCCTGACCCGACAAGCCCTCAGTAGTCCCAGAAGACCGGCACCCAACGAAAATCGTCGCCCTCGACTGCAACGTGGCCAACGGACGGGAACGGCAGATGAGTAGCCACCAGCAGTCCGCCGGTCTCCGCCAGCTCCCGCAAAAGTCGGACCCGGACGCGGGCCGCTTCTTCTGGATCGTGTTCGAAACCGTTATACCAGTCGGGGTGTTCGAACCCGACCGCGAACACGGCGTCGCCGGCAAACATCAGCCGATCGTTGCCGGACGCCACGCGGACCACGCTGTGCCCAGGGGTGTGACCGCCGGTACGTGTGGCGACCACGCCCGGCGCTACCGCTTGCTCTTCATCGAACAGCCGCAGATGGCTGCGGTATTCTTCCGTGAAACGTTTGGCGGCCGCCCGAAGCGCGTCCGGGAACCCCGGCGGCATCGAGACGCGGGAGAAATCGGGCGACTCCCAGAATTTGACCTCGGCGGCCGCCACGTGAATCCGCAGGTCCGGCCGCAGCCGTTCCTTCACTCCGTCGACGAGCAGCCCGCCAACATGGTCCATGTGCATGTGGGTGAGCACGATGTCGGTGACGGATCCAAGATCGATGCCAGCCGCCTCCAGTCGCTTGGTCAACTGCCCGGCCCGCGGCAAGTTCAAGTCCGGGTCCAATCCCAGCCCAGCGTCGATGAGTATGGTCTGCCCGCCGCTGCGCACCACGACCACGTTCAGCGCCCAGTCGAAAGCGTCCGGCGGCAGGAACATGTCCTTAAGCCAAGCCGCCCGGGCGGTCGGGTCGGCGTTATGTCCCAACATCGCGGTTGGAAGCGGCAGTA
This sequence comes from Rhizobium sp. 57MFTsu3.2, assembly GCF_012932765.1. NCBI lineage: Bacteria > Pseudomonadati > Pseudomonadota > Alphaproteobacteria > Hyphomicrobiales > Rhizobiaceae > Rhizobium > Rhizobium sp. 57MFTsu3.2. Next base: position 27,334 of record NZ_JDWI01000016.1, on the reverse strand, counting down.
CCCCATCGCTGACCACCAGCACGTCAATCTCACCGACCCGGACCGCGTAGCGCGACGGGACCAACTCTTCGGGCCGCAATCTTCCGGGCTGTGAGGTGTTGTTCTGGGTCATACCTGACTTCTGCTGACCCATCGTACCGCGTTTTGCTTCAGCCTGTGACATAATGCGCTCCTGTCTTTCGTGAGAGACATATCGGGCAACGGACCATGCGGACTCTATGGTGAAGCGTTTTGGCGGTCGAGGTACACCTAAGTTTGGGGCGGCCCGTGCTCCAAGTAGAGCACAGTGAATTGGCGGTGCGCCGGTTGTGAATCAGCCCTTTAAAATATCCAATCCCTCGATAGTCGTGGTGATGGCGACCTCGGTGATCTCGTATTCGGCGATGCCATGCACCGTGAAGGGATCTTTTGCGACGTAGGCCTCGATTTCGGCATGCTGACCGACCGCGAGCACCACGCCGCCAGTTCGCGGCACCTTGCGGCCGGAGGCGAGGAACCAGCCTTTTGCATAGCCTTCCTTGACCCAGGCCATATGCGGCTCCATATGCCTGTCGGCTTCCTCGTTCGGCTTCACATAGGTCAGGGCGAGGATGAACATCGCAGAATTTCCTTTCGGGGTGTTGTGTTCCGATGCATGTGAATATTCAATCGGCGCCGAGCCATCCATCTTCTTTTTTGAGCTCTGCGCCAAAGTGCGAACCATTGTTTGCAGCGTGCCCCGGAACAATTGGATGAACCAGATATCTGAGCGGCTTGCCGAATTGCAGGAAGAAAGCGCGGTCCTGATCGCCGTTTACGATCAGGAAGACCGGTTGCGCTATGCAAATGCTGCCTTTCGTTCGACTTTCGCCATCGAACCGGACGAGACTCCCTTGTGGTCGGAACTCATGCGGCGCAATACGAAGGCGGGCAAGGGGACGATCATTCGCACTGCTGATTTCGAGACTTGGCTCGTTTCCGCGCAATCGCGCCGGGGCAAGCTGCCGTTCAGGGCGTTCGAAACCGACGTCGTCGACGGTCGCTGGTTCTGGATGACCGAGACCGTGCAGAAAGACGGCTGGATGCTTTGTGTTGCTAGCGACATCACCTCTCTGAAGCAAAGCGGGCGAGACGTACGGCAGGACCGCGACTTTGCGCTGCGGGCCTCGCAGACGGATGAGTTGACCAGTATTTCCAACCGTCGCTTCATGATGGCGGCGCTGGAGAGCCTGATCGCGGGGCAGGCCTCTGCCAATCCCGGCACTGTGGGCTGCATCTGCATCATCGACCTTGATTTCTTCAAGCGCATCAATGACATCTATGGCCACCAGTTCGGCGACGATGTGCTGATTGATTTCTCACGCCGCGTGCAGCCGGTTATCCGCCGACGTGACAGCTTCGGGCGGATCGGCGGCGAGGAATTCATGTTGATCCTGCCGGATACGACCCTGGCGCAGGCCGAACTGATCATAGAACGCCTCATCGGAATGGTGCGCGGCGCGCGTCCTATACCCACCGCACCGTCCTTCTCTTACACCTGCTCTGCAGGGTTGGCGGAGTTGCGGCCAGGAGAGACGGCGCGCGAGGTCTATGCCCGCGCCGACGAAGCCCTGTATCACGCCAAGCAAAGCGGCCGCGATCGGTTGAAGATCGTGGCCTAGCTGAGGAGGCGGGCCGGTATCAGTCCGCGCAACGAATTACCCATATAGAGTGTTCCGGCTGTCAGATCGTGGACAGAGATGCGTCCAACCCGCGCCTTGCGCTGGCAGATCAACTCGGTGCGCAAGACGCCGGCGAGCAGGCCGCAGGAGATTGGTGGCGTGCGCAACACGCCTGATCCGTCGTCGAGAAAGACTGAGGTGATGGTGCCTTCGCAGACCTCGCCGCGCTCGTTCAGAAGCAGAACTTCGTCAACTTCGGACGACGGATAGTCGGCGCGTGCGGTCTCGTAGACACCACGGCGCGTCGTTTTCATCCGCAGCAATTTGTCGGCGGAATCGAGACGGGTTTCGGCAATCCGGACCTTCCATGTGGTGCCTTCTGGGATCGGCGCGAAGGGAGCCGTGGTGATCTCGATCTGCCCCAGCCGGTCGAGCGTCAGACGCGTTCGCCGTGCCGTTGTGGCGCAGCTAACCGCTTCTTTCAGTTTCGCGGTAGCATCCGTGGGGTCTGGAAAGCCGATGCGGCGCGCGGAGCGGGAGAGGCGCGCCAGGTGCAGGCGCAGCCTGACGAAACCGGCTTCGGGTTCCCAACGCAGTGTTTCGAGCAGCGAGAAGTCGTTCATCGCACGATCTCCTGATCGCCGATCGCAAACCGCGCTTTCAGCAGGCACTCCTCGTATTCGGCTTCGGCGGTGGAATCAAAGACGATGCCGCCGCCGACGTTGAAGACCGCCTTGCCATCGGAAAAGAGGCTAATGGTGCGGATCGCCACCGAGAAGCGCATGCCGCCGCCGGGCGCAATCATGCCGATCGCGCCGCAATAGGCGTCGCGCGGTGTGTCTTCCAGCGCGTGCAGGATCTGCATGGCACTGAGTTTTGGGGCGCCGGTGATCGATCCGCAGGGAAAGAGGGCAGCGAAGATATCGCGAATGGTCAGATTCGGAAGGAGTTTCGCCTGCACGTGGCTGACCATCTGGTGGACGGTCGGATAGGTCTCGATGTCGAAGAGTTTCGGGACATCCAGGGTGCCGACCTCCGTGATGCGCGAGATGTCGTTGCGCAGCAGATCGACGATCATGCGGTTTTCGGCTTGCGTCTTTATGTCGTCGCGCATCGCGGCGACGATTGCCGCGTCCTCGGTATCATCGGCCCCGCGTTTTGCCGTTCCCTTCATCGGATGTGTTTCGATCCAGCCCTCTTCGTCGGTGCGGAAGAAGAGCTCGGGCGAGCGTGAAAGCAGGATGGGGCCGCCGAGATCGACCAGCGCGCCGTATTTCACAGGCTGCCTCGAAATCAGCGACCAGAAGGCGGCGCGCGGATCGCCGGACCAGCGGGCGGTGATCGGCATGGTGAGGTTTGCCTGGTAGCAATCGCCCTGACGTAGGTGCCAATGCAGGCGATCGAATCGCTCTTTATATCGAGCAAAGTCCCAACCGGCCTTGGGCTCGCTCAGGAATTCGTCGTTTTCGCTGCGGTGTGTCTGCTGCGCGAGAGGATGGATACCGGCTTCGGGAGTATCGAAGACGCCGAAGGCGAGCAGCGGCGTCTCCCGGCCTTCAGGCAGGAAAGCGGCGAGCTTTTCCTCGAAGAGGTAGCCGGCTTCATAAGCCATGTAGCCCGCCAGCCATTTGCCAGCCGCTTTTGCCTCTTCCATACGGGCAAGGCCCGCAAGGAACTCGGCGCGCGTCCGGGCAATGATGATCTCCGACGGATCGGAAAAGAGCATCACTTGCCCGGTCGTGTCATCCCGGAACAGAACGTAGCGTTCAGCCTTGGTCATGCCTGCCTTTGGATCGAGAGCTTATGCGCTCTTATCAAGTGCTTCCAATTCGTCGATCAGCCCTTCGATCATCGACAACCCCTTGCTCCAGAACGACGGATCGGTGGCGTCGAGGCCGAATGGCTTCAAAAGCTCCGAATGATGCTTGGTGCCGCCCGCCTTCAGAAGCTCGAAATACTTCTCCTGAAAGCCCTTGTCGGCCTTCTGGTAGACGGCATAGAGCGAGTTCACCAGGCAATCGCCGAAGGCGTAGGCGTAGACGTAGAAGGGCGAGTGGATGAAGTGCGGGATATAAGCCCAGTAGGTCTCGTAGCCTTCCGAGATCTTGATCGCCGGCCCGAGGCTTTCGGATTGCACTGAGAGCCAGAGTTCTCCGATATCATCCGATGTCAGTTCGCCGGCCTTGCGGGCGGTGTGGACTTTGCGCTCGAACTCGTAGAAGGCGATTTGGCGCACGACCGTATTGATCATGTCCTCGACCTTCTGGGCAAGCATCGCCTTGCGCTCACGCTTGTCCTTGGTCTTGTCGAGAAGGGCGCGGAAAGTCAGCATTTCGCCGAAGACGGATGCGGTTTCGGCAAGCGTCAGCGGCGTCTGGCACATAAGCGCGCCCTGGGCGCCGGCCAGAACCTGATGGACGCCATGGCCAAGCTCGTGGGCGAGCGTCATCACGTCGCGCGGCTTGCCGAGATAGTTGACGAGCACATAGGGGTGCGCCGACGGAACGGTCGGGTGCGCGAAGGCGCCGGGCGCCTTGCCGGGGCGGACGGGGGCGTCGATCCACTGCTCGTCGAAGAAGCGCTTGGCGATTGCGGCCATCTCCGGCGCAAAGTTGCCATAGGCCGACAGCACCGTGTCCTTCGCCTCGTTCCAGGAAATCACGGCATTGGAGGTTTCCGGCAGCGGTGCGTTGCGGTCCCAGAAGTTCATTTGGTCCATGCCGAGCCATTTTGCCTTCATCTTGTAGTATCGGTGCGAGAGGCGGGGATAGGCTTCCTTGACGGCAGCCGCCAGCGCGTCGACCACCTCGCGCTCGACACGGTTGGCAAGATGCCTGCTGTCAGCAATGTCCTCGAAGCCGCGCCAGCGGTCCGAGATGTCCTTATCCTTGGCGAGCGTGTTGGTGATCAGCGCGAAGATGCGCAGGTTTTCCTTGAAGGTCTTCGCCAGCGCCATCGCAGCCTTATGGCGAACCTCAGGATCCTTTTCCTGGAGCATGTTCAGCGTGACTTCGAGCGGCAGCTTCTCGCCGTCGACCTCGAAGCGCAGGTCCGCCATCGTCTCGTCGAACAGGCGGTTAAAGGCAGCCGCCGAGGTCATCGATTTTTCTAGGAACAGCTGTTCGAGCTTGTCTTCCAGCTGATAGGGCTTGTCCTTGCGCAGGTCGATGAGCCAGGGTCGGTAGTGGCCGGCATCCGGGTCGTTTGCCATGCAGGCATTGATGACGGCGTCGTCGATGCGATTGAGTTCAAGCGCAAAAAACAACAGATGGCTGGAGAATTCGGTGATCTTTGTCTGGGCGTCACCATAGAGCTTGCCGTTCACCGGGTTCGATGTGTCGGAGAAATAAGTAAGGCCGGCAAAGGAGCCGAGGCGCCCGATAATGTCGTCCAGCGCCTCATACTCCTTCAGTGCCTGACCGATGCCCTCGGCGCCTTTTTTTGTCGCGGCATCGGCAAGCTTGCCCTTCCACTTCTCTTCGAAGGCGATTGCCTGTCTGCCGGCCTTCTCCATGTCGGCGGTAAAGGCCGTGGACGTTGCGGAGGGGTAGAGATCCTGCAGCTTCCAGGTCGGCAGTTCGCCCAGAGCGGCGTCGGTCGCGGAGGCAGCAGAACTTGCCGAAAAATTAATGGCGGTGCCGGAGAGCGTGTTTTTCATCATCGGGGTCCTCTTCCTCTTTTGCGACAGGCTTGACTGTCTATGCCGCTAAAGGCTTGGCATCAAGGGGCTTTCGCCTGCCCACAAGCTCCGTTTCGGGTCGGATTCGGCCTCGTCACAAACGTTAAAATGCAATTGTTTCTCAAAACTGGATGTTCAAGCCTTTCTGCCAAAGTGCCTCTCAGGTTTCGCATGAAGTGAGGCAGCAATGACCGGTTACCATGAGCTCAAGGGTGCAGCGCAGATACTCGTCGTCGAGGACGACCCGATCCAGCGTCGACTGCTCAAGAACGCGATAGAGCGTCACGGCCACGTCGTCCATCAGGCGGAAAACGGCCGGATCGGGCTGGAGATGGTGAAGAGAGGCAGCGGCCTCTATAATGTCATCGTTCTCGACCTGATGATGCCGGAGATGACGGGCCTCGAATTCCTCGAGGCACTGCACGAATTCGGCACGCATGTTCCGGTGATTGTCCAGACAGGGCAGGGCGGTATCGAGACCGTGGTGCAGGCAATGCGCGCCGGCGCCTTCGATTTCGTCGTCAAGCCGGTCTCTCCGGAGCGGATTGCCAATTCGATCTCCAACGCCCTGAAGCTCGACCAGCGCGAGGTCAAGGCACGCGCCGGCCGCCGATCGCGCTCCGGCGCCGTCGGCTTCGATGACATCGTTTCGGCCAGCCCGGCAATGCTCCGCGTCATCGATCTGGCGCAGCGCGCAGCGCAGTCGAACATTCCTGTCGTGCTTGAAGGCGAGTCCGGCGTCGGCAAGGAACTGGTCGCCCGTGCGATCCAGTCCGGCAGCGACCGTTCCGGCAAGCCATTCGTCACGGTCAATTGCGGCGCCATTCCGCACAATCTGGTCGAAAGCATTCTCTTCGGCCACGAAAAGGGCGCCTTCACCGGTGCCACCGAAAAGCATATCGGCAAGTTCATGGAAGCCGATGGCGGCACCATCTTCCTCGATGAGATCGGCGACCTGCCGCTCGAGGTTCAAGTCAAGCTGCTGCGCGCCGTCCAGCAGGGGGAAATTGAGACCGTTGGCGCGCGCACTGCGCACAAGGTCAATGTCCGGCTGATTTCGGCGACAAACAAGGATCTGATCGAAGAGGTCAAGAACGGCCACTTCCGCGAGGACCTCTACTATCGCCTGAATGTCTTCCCGATCACCATTCCCGCGCTCCGCAAGCGAAAGGAAGACATTCCGCATCTCGTGCGCGTCTTCACCGAGCGCTTCTCGAGCGAGCAGAAGAACGGCCGTCGTATGTCGGTTAGCTCCGGTGCATTGGCTTTGCTCACAGCCTATGACTGGCCGGGCAATATCCGCCAGCTCGAGAACGCGATTTTCCGCGCGGTGGTCCTCGCCGAAGGCGGTGAGCTGACCGAAGCGGATTTCCCGCAGATTGCGGCACAGCTGCCCGAATACGAGGTCGTTGATCATTTGGCGCTGGTCGCCGACAACACGCGTGTCGATCGACAAAACGACTTTTCAGCCACCGATTATCCGGCCCATCAGGCCAGCGTCGAAGAGGCGGTTGCACGAATCACGGAGGCGCCCGACAACGCAATTGCGAGCACAAACCCTGCCGGGGATGTGCGCAAGCTCGCGGATGTGGAGGAAGAACTGATCCGATTCGCCCTTAAATTCTATCGGGGGCAGATGAGTCAAGTGGCTCGGAAATTGGGTATCGGAAGGTCCACATTGTACCGGAAACTCAAGGATTACGGCATAGACCCCGACAATCCGCTGAAGGACGCGGCATAGGTTTTCTAATTAACACTCCGGCAATCATCTTTTGTTACGAAACATAAACCACTTGTTAGTGGGCTGTTCACTATGTAAAGAAAAGGTTGAACGCGTGTGGCATTTTTGCCATCGTGTGACCGCATTTAACAGTCAACGGTGTCAAAGAGGGACCATCGGCTGTCTGACGGGGATTGAGTTGCCGGATCTGAATCGGAATACGAGACCTTCGCGCTTGAACTGGCGCACAAGGTCCACGGGCCTTTGCGGAAAGGTGTTTAGGACGGCTATGGCCGCCCTTCTCGCACTCGCCGTTTCGTCGCCTGTTCTAGTCAGTTCGCCTTCCGAGGCGGCAGGCGAAACGCGTAGTCTCAAACTCTATTTCGTCCATACCGGCGAAAAAGCCGTCATCACCTACAAGCGCAACGGCCGGTTTGACCCGAAGGGTCTCCAGCAACTGAACCGGTTCCTTCGCGACTGGCGTAAGAACCAGCCGACGAACATGGACCCGCGCCTTTTCGACCTCATCTGGGAAGTCTACCGTCAGAGCGGCTCGCGCGACTACATCAACGTCGTCTGCGGCTTCCGTTCTCCGGCCACCAACGCCATGCTGAAGTCGCGTTCGCGCAATTCCGGCGTCGCCGAGAAGAGCCAGCATATGCTTGGAAAGGCGATGGATTTCTTCATTCCCGACGTCAAACTGGCCACTTTGCGCGGCATCGGCATGAAAATGCAGGTCGGCGGCGTTGGATTCTATCCGAAATCCGGCTCTCCCTTCGTCCACATGGACGTCGGCGGCGTCCGCGCCTGGCCGCGCATGAGCCGCGAAGAACTGGTCCGGCTCTTCCCGAACGGCAACACGATGCACATCCCATCGGATGGCCGTCCGCTGCCGGGCTACGAGCAGGCGGTGGCCGATTACAAGCGTCGCGTGAGCTCGACGCAGGTGCAGATGGCAAGCTCCGGCGCCTATTCGGGCTCGTCGGTCGGCGATCAGCCAAAGCATAAGACGCTGTTTGCAGCCCTGTTTGGAGGCGGCGCCGACGAGGCCGAAGACAGCTCCGATGATGATAGCAGCGCAGCAGTGGCGGTCGCGAAGGCGACGCCGCCAGCGGCTAACATGCCGAACGCCGCCAATCCCGGCGAGCAAGCGCCCGCGCAGGCTACTGAAGTCGCAAGTGTAAACGCGCCGATTCCGCAGGTGCGTCCGGCGTTCGCCAATCAGCCAGGCGGTAGCGAGATGGCCAGCGCCCTCGTCGCTCCGCAATCCGGAAATGCAGCGCAGCAAGCCCTTTCCGCTGTGACCGAGCAAGGTCAGCAGCAGTTCGCGGATCTCAGCGCCTACAGCGTACCGGTTCCTTCCCTACTCGGACCGCGCCGCTCTCCAGGAGACGCGGAAGTCGCCTCGGCTGATCCATCTGCGATGACGGGGAATCTCACAGCGGTTCCGACGCCGGGTGAACGACCGGCGCTTGCCGAGAAGCTTCTGGCCGCGGCGAGTGCCGATGCCGAAGCTGAGGACGACATGGTGGACCAGGAAGATACGCTTTCTCCGGCCGTTGCCGATGCCCTCGACCAGCAAAATGTTGATGGCGATCGTCAAGTCGCATCCAACCAGGCGCCGGTCACGAGCGTCGAGCAGGCTATTAACGCGGCAATGCCGCAAAAGGTTCCGGGCGAAAGGCCGCAATTGCAGCTTGCCGCTCTGGTGCCGGCGACGAAGTCCGCAAGCTTCGGCGATGCGTTCGATGCACCGAAGCCGACCGATGCGAATGGACTGTCGCAGGGCCTGCCGACCAAGGGCGGCCGCCCGACGAAGCATGAGGCGGCAGAGGCCGACGCCAGCCGCGCAACGGTTCGCACCGAGCCGAAGCTGACGCAGAAGATCATCTCGCAGTGGGCGCTCACCAATGCCCGCATGGAAATGGTCACCAAGCCGGTCAAGGCGCCTCGCTTCGTCAGCCAGACGCTTCGTGCCCAGCCGACCGCGGTCTATGCCGAGGGCTTCACGAAGACAGCCTCCATCGATCCGGGCCGCTTCAGCGGCACTGCGGTCAACTTCATGGAAGTGCGGAAGTTCGACTCGAACTAAGTCGGACAGAACAAGAATTTCGAAGAGCCGTCGGAGCAATCCGGCGGCTCTTTTGTTTTCCGGGCCAGGGCGGAAAAATCGGGCAACGCGGTCACATCCCAGAAAGAGCGGTTGATTTTCGTTTCCATTTAGAGAATAAAGCGCCTCCCGTATTCTTTTCGAGCGAATATATGGATCTGTCGTCAATTGAAATCTTCAAGGCAGTCGCGGCGCATTCCAGCGTCACGAAGGCGGCGGCCGCAGTGGGGCGTGTGCCGTCGAACGTCACGACGCGCGTCCAGCAGCTCGAAGAGGATCTTGGGGTGGCGCTGTTTTCTCGAGACGGCAAAAAGATGTCGTTGACGCGCGAAGGCACGATCTTTCTATCCTATGCGACACGTCTTGCCGATCTGGCCGTGGAAGCAAAGCAGGCCGTGCGGCCGCTGGCTGCATCGGGCGTGATGCGCGTCGGAACGATGGAAAGCACGGCCGCGAGCCGACTCCCCGACGTCATCAGGCGGTTCGGGTCGCTGTGGCCCGACGTTTCCCTGCAATTGACGATGGGGGCGACACGGGAGCTCATGCAGAGCGTGCTCGCCGAAGAGCTGGATTGCGCGTTGATCGCGCGGCCGCCGCAGACGTCGCTGGACGAGACGCGCTATGCCGATCTCGACCTCGGCCGGTTTGAAGCGCGGCGGATCTATCTCGAGGATCTGATCCTCGTCCTTCCGCCGAAGCATCCCGAGGTGAAAGCCGCAGCCGATCTGCGTGTCGGGACGCTCGCCGTGATGGAACCAGGCTGCACCTATCGGCGCATGGCCGAGGAGTGGGCTGAGGACGCCGCTTCGCCGCGCACGCTCGAGCTCGGCTCCTATCATGCGATCCTCGCCAGCATTGTCGCCGGCAACGCCTTCGGCGTCATGCCGCGCTCCGTCTACGACCTTCTGCGCTGGCCCGCCGATATCGTCACCCGCGATATTGGCGCAGTGGAGACCTTTCTCGTTCGCCGCAAGGGTGACCGATCGGACGCGTTCGAGGCTTTTCACGATGTCCTCATTGCCTCGAGGGGCAGGGACGGCCTCTCACCTCCAAGCGGCTGACCTCGGCGCGCAACCTTCTTACAACCCAGGCACTTCGTTTTCACAAACTGTCGGTTCGTCATGTCAAATTCCAGCACTCCCAAGGCCCTCGGCCGCCGGCTGTTCTCGCCGATCCTCGCCGGCGCCACGCTGCGTGAGCGCATGCTTGCCTGCCTTGGCGCGCTGATTGCGATCGCGCTGACAGGCATGGTCTGTGGCTATTTCTTCGGCCAGGGTCCGCATCTGCCGCTGATTGTCGCGCCGATGGGGGCTTCGGCCGTGCTGCTTTTCGCCGTGCCGGCAAGTCCGCTGGCACAACCCTGGTCGATCATTGGTGGCAACACGATCTCCGCCATGATGGGCATTCTCGCCGCACACTTCATTCACGAACCGATCATCGCGATCGGCGTTGGCGTCTCGCTGGCGATCGGCGCCATGTCGTTCACCCGCTGCCTTCACCCGCCGGGTGGCGCCGCGGCGCTGACCGCCGTGCTGGGCGGCCCGGCGGTAGCGAGCTGGGGGCTGCTTTTCCCCTTTGTGCCGGTGGCGCTGAATTCCTGCATCCTGGTGGCGCTCGGCGTTGTTTTCCATAAACTGGGACGGCGAAACTATCCGCACGTCGCCGTGCCGGCGCCGGTCAATACGCATCAGACGATCGATCCGCCGTCCGTGACACGGATAGGCTTCCGCGAGGAAGACGTCGACGCGGCACTCGCGAAGTTCGAGGAAACGTTCGATATCGACCGCGGCGACCTGAGCCGCTTGCTGCGGCAGGTCGAGGTGGAGGCTGCCGTTCGTTCCCATGGCACCGTCAGCTGCGCCGACATCATGTCGCGTGATGTGATTGCGGTCGGGGAGAACGCCACGGCGGAGGATGCGCGCGCGCTGCTTTTGAAGCACAACATCCGCACGCTGCCCGTTAAGGATGGCAGTGGGCGATTGATCGGCACGGTCGGGCTGCGCGAATTGATGCAGGCCGAGCAGGTTGCCGGCCATATCGTGACGGCGGCAACCGCTCCTCCAGATGCGCCGGCCGTCAGTCTGTTGCCCGTCTTGACGGACGGGCGCACCCACGCCGTTGTCATCGTCGATCCCACCGGCCATGTCGTCGGGCTCATCTCGCAGACGGACCTGCTAAGCGCCATGGCCCACATGCTGCCGGAACGGACGGCGCGGATCGCGGCCTGAATGGCGGCTAGAAGAGAGTGGGCTGTCCGAACTGCAGGTATGCGGCCAGACTAAGCGCGGAAAGCGAGATGGCAAACGGCGGCGCCGGCGTGCGCATCGTCCAGCCGAGAAGCAGGCCTAGCGCCGCGATCAGCATGCCGAGCCATGGTCCGTTGCCGGCGAAGGCCAATCCGAGAGCGGAAAGGCTGACGGCGCTGGCGATCATGGTCAGCGGCGCAGTTGCCACCGCGGCCTGTGTTTCGCCGCGAAAGATGCTGCTGAAGCGCGGCCAGCTCAAGGCAATGGCAAGAACGAGGAGGGCGGGGGCGATCGTGTGGAGTTGCATCAGCGCGCACCCATGACCAAACGATGATCACCGTCGAAACCGTTCGTGTCGCGAACGTTCAGGCGTGCTGCAAGCGCAGTGCCGACCGCAATCAGTACCGGATTGTCGTAGCCGATCGCCGCAATTCCCTCAGGGATGGTTGCGAGCGTGCCGCTCCAGTCACGTTCGGTCGAACGGCTCACGTCGCTGATGATGATGGCCGGCGTTTCCGGCGGCAGGCCTTCCTCGATCAACCGGTCGGCGATGAGCGGTGCCGTCCTGCCACCCATGTAGAAGACAGCTGTGGTGTGGCGATCGGCGACAGCGGCCCAGTCGACATCGATCGGCAGGCCGCCATGACGAGAATGGCCGGTGATGAAGCGGACGGATTGGGCATGGTCGCGATGCGTCAGCGAAATCCCGAGGCGGGAGGCCATGGCGCTTGCGGCTGTTATGCCGGGGATGACATCGACGGGGATGTTTTCGCGATCGAGATGGGCAATCTCTTCGCCGGCGCGGCCGAAGATCATCGGATCGCCGGACTTCAGTCGTACGACCCGCTTGCCTGATTTGGCGAGCTTCACCATCATGGCGTTGATGTCTTCCTGGCGGCAGCTTGTGCGGCCACCGCGCTTGCCAACCAACATGCGCTTGGCTTCTCGCCGGGCAAGCTCCAGAACCTCTGAAGAAACCAGGTCGTCGAAGAGGATCACGTCTGCGGCTTGCAGGGCGCGGACGGCCTTCAACGTCAGAAGCTCCGCATCACCCGGGCCGGCGCCGACCAGCGTCACGCGACCGCGCGAGGAGTGGGCGGGCGCTTCCCGAAGCCTGTCGGCCTCCTCGAGAAGCAGCCCGCCGACGCCCTCCTCCGGCGTATCCGAACTTGAAAAGGCGCGATCGACAAATCGCTCCCAAAAGGCGCGGCGGAGCGGGCCGGGAGTCAGTCGTTCATTGACCCGGTCGCGCAATGTCTGAGCGAGTTCAGCCCAACCCTTCAGTGTCCAAGGCAGCAATGTCTCGATGCGACGCCGGATCGCCTGGGCGAGGATCGGGGCGGCGCCATCCGTCGAGATCGAGACGACGACGGGTGAGCGGTTGACGATGGAGCCGAACTGGAACTGGCAGAAGGCAGGCTTGTCTATTACGTTGACTGGGACGCCGGCCATGCGGGCGGCGTCGAAGAAGGCTTTCGCCTCGTCCTCTTCCTCACAGTCGGCGATGGCGATGGCCGCGCCGGCGAAGATGGTTTCATTCCAGCCATGGCAGTGACGGACGAAACTGCCCCGAGGATGCTCGGCGCCGCGCGAGATCAGCTTCTCGAAAGTGTCGGAAACCGCGTCGGCGTAGACATGCACCTCCGCGCCGCAGGCAGCGAGAAGCTCGGCTTTCCAGGCGGCGGCATCGGATCCGCCGGCGACGATCACGCGCTTGGATTCAAGTGCCCAGAACACCGGCAGCTTGGCAAGCGGTTCCATGCGGGCGGGTGCTTCATTCCGCGGCTGCTGCAAGACATCCATCGATGATCCCCCTGATTTCGGCGCGGCACGAGCCGCAGTTGGTTCCGGCATTGAGTTCCTTGCCGACGGCTTCGACGCTGTGGCAGCCGCCGCGTACAGCGGCGACGATCTGGTTGACGCCGACGCCGAAGCAGGAGCAGACGGTGGCACCCGGATCGGGCTTGTCTGCGCCCGGGCGACCGGCAACGAGAGCGAAGCGCTTGCGCAGATTGGTGTGCTCGGCGGTGAGCTGAGAGATCGCCCAGTTGCGCGCAACAGCCACCGGTTCGCGCGCCAGGAACAAGGCGGCAAGCAGTCGCTGGCCGCCAAAGAAGGCAAGCCTCAGATCGCCGGATTGCTGGTCGGCGTAACCAAGCGGCTCGACGCCCTCGGGAATAGCGAAGGTGCTGCGGCACCACGTGCACCAGTCCTCGACCGGCTGGTCGAAGGCGAGCTCCACTCGCCAGCCGCCTTCGGCCTTTGCCAGCGCCCAATAGGCGGCATCGAGGTGATCAGGCTTGGCTGCGGAAACGGCAAAGCCGTAGCGCGCCGCTTTGAAGCGTCGAGCAGCAACCGCACCATTCTTCGATGCCGGCTGGCCGGAGATTGCGTCGGTCAAGGGTGCGACGACGGCGTCGATGCGTGCCTTCGCGGCGAACTGATCGTTCCAGTGCATCGGTACGAAAATGCTGCCGCGCGCCTGGCGCTCGGTGATCAGGGCGCGAACCACGGCTTTGCCGTGAGGGCTTTCTATTTCGACGAGGCCGGCATTGCCGACGCGGATCTCGATGGCGTCGCGCGGATGAAGCTCTGCGAAGGGCTCGGCGATGTGCGAGGAGAGCCGCGCACTTTTGCCCGTCCGGGTCATCGTGTGCCACTGGTCGCGGATACGGCCGGTGTTCAGTGTGAAGGGATAGTCGGCGCTGGTGCGATCCGAGGCGACCGGTTCGACGGCGATGAAACGTGCCTTGCCGTCGGCGTGGTAGAAGCCGCCCTTGGCGAAGAAGCGGGTCTCGGTCGCGTTGTGGCCTGCGGGCTGTGGCCACTGGAAAGGGGGGAGTTCGTCGTACGACTGACGGTTCAAGCCGACGTATGCGCCGATATCAAAGTCGCGACGGCCGTTGTTCTCGAAGGCGGAGAGAGCGGCGTGCTCGTCGAAGATTTCGGCATTGGAGCTGAAGTCGAAGGCTTGGGCAAAATCCATGCGGCGCGCCACTTCGGCAAGCTGCCACCAGTCGGCGCGGGCCTCTCCCGGTGCATCGAGGAAGGGGCGCTGGCGGGAGATGCGGCGCTCGGAGTTGGTGACAGTGCCGCTCTTCTCACCCCAGCCGAGCGAGGGCAGAAGGACATGGGCGTGACGGGCGGTGTCTGTGCTTTTCAGGACATCGGAGACGACGACGAAGGGACAAGCCTTGATGGCGGCCTCGACGGCGTCGGCATCCGGCATGGAAACAACCGGGTTGGTCGCCATGATCCAGAGCGCCTTGATGCGGCCGTCGGCGACAGCCCTGAACATGTCGACGGCCTTTAGGCCCGGCGTTTGCGCAATGGCCGGCGCATTCCAGAAGCGCTGGACACGGTCGCGGTCCTCGGCATTTTCGATGGCCATGTGGGCGGCAAGCATGTTGGCAAGCCCACCGACTTCGCGACCACCCATCGCATTCGGCTGGCCGGTGAGCGAGAACGGGCCCATGCCCGGCCGGCCGATGCGGCCGGTGGCGAGATGACAGTTGATGATCGCGTTGACCTTGTCGGTGCCAGATGAGGACTGGTTGACGCCCTGGCTGTAGCAGGTGACGACCTTCTCGGTCGTGGCAAAGAGGCGGTAGAATTCGCGAAGCTGCATGGCCGGCAGGCCGGTCATATCAAGCACCTCGTTGAAGGAGACGCCTGTGGCAGCCGTAAAGGCCTCCGCAAAGCCGTTGGTATGTTCGGCGACGTAGTTCTGGTCGATGGCGTTGCTTGCGATCAGGTGTTCGAAAAGGCCGACGAAAAGGGCAACATCGCTGTCCGGGCGGATGGCGAGATGCAGGTCGGCGATATCTGATGTCATCGTCCGCCGCGGATCGATGACGACGACCTTCATGCCGGGGCGCGCGGCCTTGGCCGCCGCCAGCCGCTGGTAGATGACCGGGTGGCACCAGGCGAGGTTCGAGCCGGTGAGGATCACCAGATCGGCAAGCTCGATGTCTTCGTAGGTGCCCGGCACTGTGTCCGAGCCGAAGGCGCGGCGGTGACCGGCGACGGAGGACGACATACAGAGCCGCGAATTGGTGTCGATGTTGGCCGAACCGATGAAGCCCTTCATCAGCTTGTTGGCGATATAGTAGTCCTCGGTCAGCAGCTGGCCGGACACATAGAAAGCAACGGAATCGGGGCCGTGCTCGGCGATGGCATCGGAAAATCGTTGCGCGACGAGGTCAAGCGCCTGTCCCCATTCCGCCCGCTCCCCCGCAATTTCCGGATGGAGGATGCGCCCGTCGAGATCGACGGTTTCTCCGAGCGCCGAGCCCTTCGAGCACAGCCGCCCGAAGTTGGAGGGATGGTCCGGGTCGCCCTTGACGGACACCTTGCCGTCTTCCGCGAGCTTGGCGATGACGCCGCAGCCGACACCGCAATAGGGACAGGTTGTCTTGACCTCTTTCTGCATCATTCGGCTGCCATCATCAGGCTTTCGAGCGCGATGTAGAGGGCGCCGTCCTCGTTGCGGACGGGAATGGTCCGCACTTCGCCCTCATCGGCGCCGAGCGCCTTGCCGGTTTCTAGCGAGATCACCCAGTTGTGCAACGGGCAGGTGACGGCCTTGGCATGGACGATGCCCTGGGAGAGCGGCCCGCCCTTGTGCGGGCAGTGGTCCTCGATGGCGAAGACCTCGTTTTCGGCCGTTCGGAAGACGGCGATCTTTCCCTGGGGTGTCTTCACGCAGCGAGCGCCCCGCAGCGGAATGTCGGAGATGTCGCCGATTGAAATCCAGTTCATATCCATCTCCTTACTCAGCGGCCTGCGGGTAACCGATGGTCGCCATCGGCTTGAACTCATGCTTGTCCTTGCCGGAGACGCGCTCCGACCAGGGATCGACCTGGGCGAATTTCTGGGAGAAGACGAAGCGATCGTAGTAAGCCTCGCGCTTGTCGGCGTCGCCCATGATCTGGCGGCGTATTTCCTCCAAGCCGACGCGCTTTGCCCACTTGTAGATGCGCTCGAGATAGCGGGCCTGCTCGCGATACATTTGTGTCAGCGCCACGATATGCTCCAGCGCCTCGTCCTCGGTCCTGACGAGGCCGAGGACCTCCGTGCCCTTGATGTCGAGGCCGGCGGCGCCGGCGAAGTGGATCTCGAAACCCGAGTCGACGCAGATGACGCCTATATCCTTGCAGGTCGCTTCGGCGCAGTTGCGCGGGCAGCCGGAGACGGCGAGCTTCAGCTTCGCCGGCGTCCAGGAGCCCCACATGAACTTCTCGATGCGGATGCCGAGGCCGGTGGAGTCCTGCGTGCCGAAGCGGCACCAATCGGAGCCGACGCAGGTCTTCACCGTGCGCAGGCCCTTGGCATAGGCCTGTCCGGAAACAAATCCTGCCTTGCCGAGATCGGCCCAGACAGCCGGGAGGTCTTCCTTCTCGATGCCGAGCAGGTCGATGCGCTGGCCGCCCGTCACCTTCACCATCGGGATTTCGAACTTGTCGACGACATCAGCGATTGCGCGCAGTTCGTTGGAGTTCGTCACGCCGCCCCACATGCGCGGAACGACGGAATAGGTGCCGTCCTTCTGGATGTTGGCGTGGACGCGTTCGTTGATGAAGCGCGACTGGTAGTCGTCGGCATATTCGTCCGGCCAGTCGCAGACGAGGTAGTAGTTGAGAGCCGGGCGACACTTGGCGCAACCGCACGACGTCTTCCATTCGAGCTCCTGCATGACGGCAGGGATGCTCTTCAGACCCTTGGCCTTGATGAGGCGGCGGACGTCGTCATGGCTGAGTTCGGTGCAGGTGCACATCGGCGTGACGGCGGCCGGGTTGTAGCTGTCGCCAAGCGTCAGCGTCATCAGCTTTTCAACGAGGCCGGTGCAGGAGCCGCAGGAGGCGGACGCCTTGGTGTGGGCGCGCACGTCGTCCAGCGACGTCAGGCCTTTGGACGTGATCGTCGACGTGATCTTGCCCTTGCATACGCCGTTGCAGCCACAGATTTCCGCGTCATCCGGCAAGGCTGCAACGGCCGCCATAGGGTCCAGCGGCGACCCTCCCTGGTAGGCCTGACCAAAGATCAGCGTTTCGCGCATCTCCTTGATATCGGTCTGTTTCTTTTTCAGATCGTTGAACCAGGCGCCGTCGGCGGTTTCGCCGTAGAGCACGGTGCCGATGATCCTGTTGTCCTTCAACACGAGGCGCTTATAGACGCCGGCTGAGGCGTCGCGCAGCACGATTTCCTCTCGGTCGTCGCCATCGGCGAAGTCACCGAGCGAGAAGAGCTCGATGCCTGTCACTTTGAGCTTGGTCGGCGTGTCGGAATGCACGAAGGCAGCGGAACGGTCGCCGGATAGATGCGAGGCGGCGACGCGGGCCATCTCGTAAAGCGGAGCGACAAGGCCGTAGACCATGCCGCCGACTTCGGCGCATTCGCCGAGCGCCATGATGCTGCCGTCCGAGGTCAGCATGCCGTCATCGACGACGATGCCGCGGTTGACGGCAATGCCGGCGTCCTTGGCGAGCCCAACGCTCGGGCGGATGCCGACCGCCATGACGACGAGGGTCGCCGGAATGATACGGCCGTCGTCGAGCTCGATGCCCTCGACCTTGCCGTTACCGATGATGGCCTTGGTATTGGCCTTGCAGATGACCTTGATGCCGCGCTCTTCCACGGCCTTCTGCAGAAGATAGCCGGCAGCAGGATCGAGCTGGCGCTCCATCAGTGTCGGCATGACATGCAGGACAGTGACATCCATGCCGCGAGAGGCAAGGCCGGCCGCCGCTTCAAGGCCGAGCAGGCCGCCGCCGATGACGATCGCTTTCTCGCGAGACTGGGCGGCGAGCAGCATCGCCTGCACGTCGTCGAGGTCGCGATAGGTGATGACGCCGGGCAGATCCTTGCCGGGCACGGGAATGATGAAGGGCACGGAGCCAGTGGCGATCACCAGCTTGTCGTAGCTTTCCGTGACGCCGTGATCCGACGTGACCGTCTTGGCCGCACGGTCGATCTTGATGATCTTGTGGCCCTTGTAGAGGGTGATGCCGTGCTTGATGTACCATCCATCGCCGTGGATGATGATCTCTTCGTAGTCCTTTTCGCCGGACAGAACCGGCGAGAGCATGATGCGGTCGTAGTTGACGCGCGGCTCGGCGTTGAAGATCGTGACCTGATATTGGCCCGGCGTCCTTTCGAACAGGTGCTCGAGCATGCGCCCGGGCGCCATGCCGTTGCCGATGATGACAAGCTTCTCAGTCATGGTTTCAGGTCCTCAGATCAGGTGGCAGCGACGGCTTGGGCGGAGAGGCCACGGCGGTCGAGTTGCTTGACCGACAGGTGCATCCAGACCAGCGAAATGATCACGATCGCAAAGAGCAGCATGAAGCAGCTCGACCAGAGGCCGGTCATATCCTTGAGAAAGCCGAAGGCGATCGGCAGGATGAAGCCGCCAAGGCCGCCCATCATGCCGACGATGCCGCCAACGGCGCCGACGCTTTCAGGGTAGTAGGCCGGGATGTGCTTGTAGACGGCGGCCTTGCCGAGGCTCATGACGAAGCCGAGAGCGAAGATGACGACGATGAAGACCGCAGGCGTGATGCCGACCGTTGCGCTTGCGCCGGCAGCCGGGAGTGACAGGATGAGTGTCGCGACAGCTGCGACGGCGAACATCACATACATCACGCTGCGGGCGCCCTTCTTGTCGGAGACAACACCGCCGAATGCACGAAAGATGCTGCCCGGAATGGAATAAGCGGCTGCGACCATGCCTGCAGTTGCTAGATTGAAGCCGTAAACACCGACCAGATAGCGGGGCAGCCACAGCGACAGGGCAACGAAACCGCCGAAGGCGAAGAAGTAGTAGAGGGAGAAACGCCAGACCTGGACG
The DNA here is from genome assembly GCF_012932765.1 of Rhizobium sp. 57MFTsu3.2. Classification (NCBI taxonomy): domain Bacteria; kingdom Pseudomonadati; phylum Pseudomonadota; class Alphaproteobacteria; order Hyphomicrobiales; family Rhizobiaceae; genus Rhizobium; species Rhizobium sp. 57MFTsu3.2. The sequence continues at coordinate 8,090 of NZ_JDWI01000016.1, read as the reverse complement.
TTTTTCAGCGGCGCGAATTCCTGTGCCAGGCTCTTGGAGGCAACCTTGCCCTCGCGGCGAAGGCGGAAGGCTGGATCATCCGTTGTGGTGAACCAGAAGACGATTGCCATTAATGCCAGGCCGACCGCCCAGATCTGAGCAACCGCCTGCCAGCCCCAGGCGATCAAGACGAAGGGTGCCGCGAATTTGGTCACTGCGGCGCCGACGTTGCCGGCACCGAAGATGCCGAGCGCCGTTCCCTGCTTTTGAGGCGGGAAGAAGGGCGAGACATAGGCGACGCCGACTGCGAAGGAGCCGCCGGCAAGGCCGACGCCGAGGCCGGCGATCAGCATCTGCGTGTAGGTCTGGGCATAGGAGAGGAGGAAGGTCGCCAGGGCAGCAGCCAACATGGTGAGCGTGTAGACGAGGCGGCCGCCATAACGGCCGGTCCAGATGCCAAGGACGATACGGACAAGCGAACCGGTCAGAACGGGCGTGCCGACCAGCAATCCGAACTCGGCTTCGTTCAGGCCGAGATCCTGTTTGATGCGGATGCCGATGATCGCGAAGATCGTCCAGACGGCAAAACAGAGGGTGAAGGCAATCGTGGACATCCACAATGCTTTGGCTGGTTCGCCGGCGGACATGGACTGCGTGTTCCTGATAACAGACATGGCTTCTCCGGGGCCCGACAAGGTCGTGCCTATCCATCGCTAGGGGTTAAAAACAAAAAGCCGCTGGTCAGGGCGCGCTTTCACTAGACGTGCGCGAGATATCCTGATCAGCGGCTTTGCTGTGGGCGCCCGTCGTTGGACGCGGAATTCTTGGCCTGTTGGCCTGCTTATAACAAAGCAAGGGCCGTGCCAGTTTTAGTAAGCTATTGGTTTTGAATGAAAATCGTTGGTCGCGGAGATCCCGCGAACGTCCTCGGTGTCAACGCACGTGCAACAATCACTCTAAAATTTGTGCAATGCGTATAAAATAAGCACGTGCTCAGCGGCGAGCTTGGCTCGCGATATAGCTGTCGACGTCATCGGGATCGAACAGGCCGCCGTCGAAGAAGCCGTCCGGCCCAAGGGTTAGCGCGCCGCTCGAGCCGACGGGCGTCTCGACCTTGAGCGCACCCTCCACCTTCGAACTCGCCGCCGGCATCGAGACATCAAGCGCCTTCAAGGCGCTTCGGTAAATATCGGGCCTGTAGGTGTCGTTGGCGATCTGCTGGTTTTCTGCGGTATGCCGGATGTGCCCCCAGCGAACCATCTGCGTGTAGAACCACAAGGCGTGGCTCTTCCAAGGGAACGTCGCTGCCTTGGCATTGGGGACAAAGAAGTCCTTGATGCTCAGCGTCTCCTTCCCGCCAATGTGCAGCAGACCGGTCAATGCGGGTAGCAGACTTTCCAAAGGCCGATCGACATAGGCGGGCTTCGCGAGCAGCTTGGCAAGCTCCTCGTGATTGCGGATGTCGGCGCACCAGCGGGAGGCCGTGTAAAGCGCCCGCAGGAGGGCCGCGAGCGCTTCCGGATGCCCGTCGGCCCAGCGGCTGTTGACGCCAAGCACCTTTTCAGGGCTCGATTTCCAGATGGCGGCCTTCACCGTCGCCAGATGCGCGCGGTTATGGAGCACGCCGAGTGTGTTCCATGGCTCGCCGGCGCAGTAGCCGTCGATGAGGCCTGATGTCAGCGCGTCCGCCATATCGGGCGGAGGCAGGACGCCGATCTCCACATCCTTGTCGGGATCGATGCCGCTTGCGGAGAGCCAGTAGCGCAGCTCGTAGTTATGACCTGAATAGGGGTGGACGACTCCGAAGCGCAGACGCTCGCCGTTCCTGTTATCAATGACGCGCCGCAGGGCAAGGCCGCTCGCGTGGGCGTCGAGATCGGGCGAGGCACCGCATGCGGCCATCTCGCTCCAGACGTCGGCGGAGACAGTCACGGCATTGCCGCCAAGTCCAAGCGCCATCGGCACGATCATACGCGGCGCCGGCGCGGTCAGTCCGAGATTGCAGGCGATCGGCATGGGGCCGAGAATATGCGCCACGTCGAAATGGCTGACCGCAAGCCGGTCGCGAATCGTCGCCCATGAGCGTTCACGCACGAGCCTCAGCTCGATGTCCTGTTCCGCTGCAAAGCCCTTCTCCTTGGCGGCGACCAGAATTGCGCTGTCGAGAAGCGGCAGAAAGCCGGCGGTGATCTGATGTGTGCTCGTCATGCGTCGGTTCCCGGATCCAGAAGGCTCGCAGCCGTGATCAGGCTTTGGGCAATCTCGACGATTTTTCTATTCTGGTTCATGGCCGTTCGCCGCATGAGCGCATAGGCCTCATCTTCGCTCAGTCCACGGGATCGCATCAGAAATCCCTTCGCGCGGTCGATCAGCTTGCGGTTTTCCAGTTCGCCGCGCGTTTCCTCCAACTCGCGGTTCAGGCGCGAGAAGGCATTGAAACGGCTGATCGCCATCTTGAGGATCGGGCGGACACGCTCCTGCTTCAGACCGTCGACGATATAGGCGGAGACGCCGGCCTCGACGGCGGCCTCGATGGAGGCCTCGTCCGACTGGTCAACGAACATTGCAATGGGGCGCTTAACCGCGCGGGAAATCTGGAAGATGCTTTCCAGCATGTCGCGGTTCGGGTTCTCGAGGTCGATGACGATGACGTCGGGGTTGATCTCCGTGATACGCCTCGCGAGGCCGTTCATGTCGTCGATGATCGTGACGTTGTCGTAGCCTGCCTCCCGCAGGCCAACATCGATGATCGACGCGCGGATGCTGTTCTCGTCGATGACGAGCACGTTGAGGTCACCAGGCTTGGAAGAGCGGTTGGCCACGGGGTCTACCGCCGGTCGTCAGGGATTTGCGTCAGATGAGATAGCGTCGGCATTGATATCGCGAAAGGTGCCATGCTGCGGTTGTCTTGCCCTATGATCTCTGAGGCCAAGGTCGAAGTCCCTTGTGCGGCATTGAATGCGCGAACGACGCCTCAAAATCAAGCAATTTGTTTCAATGCTTATTCTATGAGCATTGGCGAGGGCGGCGGGCGCAGCGTTCCCACGCAAATTTGCACAGGGTTGAGCTTCCTACACTGCGTTACATATCGCGATGGAGCCTGACATATCAGCGATACGTCGCGCAGACCAGATTACCCACGTTTTCAACCTCAGCCGCGCCTCCCGACCATTTCAAGCCCGGCATCCCATAGATTAAAGGAGCGACCGCATGAACCGCCGTATCGTTTCCACCTTCGCACTGGCACTCGCCACCAGCGTCATCGCCTTTGCGTCCCAGGCCGCTGACATCAAGAACATCGTCATTGTTCACGGCGCCTTCGCCGACGGATCCGGCTGGCGCCAGGCCACCGAAATCCTGGAGCGGCGCGGCTTTCACGTTACGGTCGTACAGGAACCTTTGACCTCGCTCGCCGACGACGTCGCTGCGGCGAACCGCGTGCTGGACCTGCAGGATGGGCCGACGCTACTGGTCGGGCATAGCTATGGCGGCATGGTCATTACGGAAGCCGGCCGGAACCCGCATGTCGAGGGACTTGTCTATGTGGCGGCCTTCCAGCCTGACAAGGGCGAAAGTGTAGCTACTCTTGCGGCCTCAAAGCCTCCGGCCGGAAAGGGCATCAAGGAAACCAAGGACGGCAAGTATCTCTATCTCGATCCAAGCGTCTTTCACGCCGATTTTGCCGCCGACCTGCCTAAGGCCGAAGCAGCCTTCGTGGCGCAGTCACAGGTCTTTGCTGCGAAAGAGGTCTTTGGCACCAAAGTCGGGGAACCTGCCTGGCGGACGAAAAAGAGCTGGTCCATCGTGGCGACCGAGGATCGCTCCATCAACCCCGAACTGGAGCGGACCATGGCAAAGCGTGCCGGCAGCGTGGTCACCGAGATCAAGTCCAGTCACGCGGTCTTCGCCTCGCAGCCGAAAAAGGTTGCTGACGTGATCGAGAAGGCGGCCAAGGAAGCCGGCAGATAAGTTCTGCCCGACCCAATCGCAAACAAAATAGCCGCCGAGAATGTCGGCGGCTTTGAAGGTAAGGCGCGAAACGATCAGCCTTCCGGCGGAGCTTCGATCATGCCGAGTGCATGCAGATAGGTGTCGAGGATTGCGTCCTCTTCCATACGTTCCTGCTCGTCCTTTTTGCGCAGCGCAACGACCTTCTTGAGGATCTTGGTATCGAAGCCCATGCCCTTGGCTTCGCCGTAGACGTCCTTGATGTCGTCGGCGATGGTCTTCTTTTCTTCTTCCAGGCGTTCAATGCGCTCCACAAAGGCGCGAAGCTGATCGCGGGCGACGCCATGAGCATCAGACATCGTGTTCTCCTGATTGGGGGTGGGAAAATTCGGATGGCGTTGACTGCCGCGAAGCGTGTCCGGGGTCAAGCCGATTCGAGCCGCACAGGAATTATTTGTGCGGCTTGTTCAGCTCAAACGCTGCTTTTTGCTCCGCCGAGGCGTCGTTCTGGTGGAGGTTCTTCCAATCGTCATACGGCATGCCGTAGACGATTTCGCGCGATTCGTCTTTGGAGAGCGGAACTCCGTCCGTCTCGGCTGCTTCGCGGTACCAGTTGGACAGGCAGTTGCGGCAGAAGCCCGCAAGGTTCATCAAATCGATGTTCTGGACATCGCTGCGCTCGCGCAGGTGCTCCACGAGGCGACGAAAAGCCGCAGCCTCGAATTCGGTCTGTTGTTGTCTCGTCAGGGCGGCCATCTCGGTCTCCTTTATTCGTACGGACCGGTGCGCGACACATGCACGTTGTACTCGTGCAGTGCCGGATCGGCATTCATGGTCTCGAAGATCGGTGCGAGACGGTCCGCCCACGCAGCAATACCCGGCTCGTCGCCGATCAGATCCTGGCGTACCTCGAGCAGCGCGTGCGGAATGCCGGTCAGCATGCAATGTCGATACATTGTATCGCCCTTCAGCGCGCCGTCGTAAGGCTCGTTGTCACCGACCACGAGATCGGGATCGCTGCGCAACAAATCAAGCAAGGGGGCGACTGCGCGCTTGTCGGTATCCCACAGGACGGCTGCGTGCCAGGGGCGGGGAAAGTGTTTCCAGACCGGCGTGTAGGAATGAAGCGAGAGAACGAGCGGCGCACTCCCGGTCTTGTTGGCGACTCTGTCGATCGTTTCGCTGACGGCATTGTGATAGGGCCGGTGGAACGTTTCGATCCGGTAATTCCACTCCTCCACGGTGATCGGATGGTTGCCCGGCACGATCGCGCCGTCCGATATCTTCATGATCAGCGTGGGGTCGTCTTCGCCCCGGTTCGGGTCGATCAGCAACCGCGAAAAGCCGCCCAGGACGGCGGGCACTCGGAGCCTCGTCGACAGGTTCCTGACAAGTCCCTCGATGCCGATGTCATAGGCGATGTGGCGCTCGAAGGCATTGTCCGGCAAGCCAAGTCGTCCATAGCGCTCCGGCAGTCGATTCATCGCGTGATCGCCGAGCAGCACCATGCCTTTGTCATGATCGCCGGCTAGTAGTTCAAATGATTTGAAAGTGCTCATGGATGAAATGTCGATCGCAGTTTACGGGGCCGTCTTTGATCGCACGCGTCACCGATGGGTTCAAGCGCGCTTGGCAAGCAAAGGCTGCGGCCCGGCCGAAGTACGGTCGGTCATCTAGGATATAATCGATTAGCATTGCGTTGACATTCGCCGGGAGGCAGCGCAAGAAAGCACAAACATCGAATAACCGGGAGCCAATTGGAAGTCGTGTTGATCCAGACCGCGCCAAGTTTCCTTACGCGTTCCGGGCCGCTTGCCCGTTTTGCCCTTTTTGTCCTTGCGGCGTTCTCGCCGTTCTTCATTGCCGATGTGGCCCGCGCGGATTTCCGTGTGTGCAACGGAACGCAGAATCTGGTGGGCGTGGCGATCGGATATCGAGCCAAGGATGGCTGGATGACGGAAGGCTGGTGGCAAGTGCCGGCGACGACCTGTGCGACGCTGATCGAGGGGGAGTTGCAGTCCCGATACTATTATCTCTACGCCGAAGACGCTGCCCGGGGAGGCCGATGGACGGGTGACGTGCAGATGTGCGTGGCGGAAAACGAGTTCAAGATCACGGGAGTCAATGATTGCTACGCCCGTGGCTATCAAAAGATGGGGTTCAAGGAATATGACACGGGCCGCCAGGGCAGCTGGATGGTTCAACTTTCCGATACCCCAGGCACCCAAGAAAGCCCGAATCAATGAAGCGCAACCGCAAAGTTAAAATCCTCGCCACCCTCGGACCCGCCTCGTCCGAGGAATCGATGATCGAGAAGCTGCACCAGGCCGGTGCCGACGTCTTTCGCATCAACATGAGCCACGCCAGCCATGACGTGATGCGCACGCTGATCAAGCGTATCCGCGCCGTCGAAGCGCGCTCCGGCCGTCCGATCGGCATCCTTGCCGACCTGCAGGGCCCGAAGCTGCGCGTCGGCAAGTTCGCCGAAGGCAAGGTCGACCTGAAGCCGGGCGACACCTTCACGCTCGACAACAAGGACATTCCCGGCGACGCCACCCGCGTGTTCCTGCCGCATCCGGAAATTCTGGAATCGGTGCAGCCCGGTCACCGCCTGCTGATCGACGACGGCAAGCTCGCCCTGCGCGCTGAAAAGTGCGACGGCAAGAGCATCGTCACGACGGTCATTTCCGGCACGAAGATTTCCGACCGCAAGGGCGTCAGCCTTCCCGACACGCTGCTCACCGTCGGGGTTCTGACCGACAAGGACCGCACCGACCTCGCAGCTGTTCTCGAAACCGACGATGTCGACTGGGTCGCGCTCTCCTTCGTGCAGCGCCCGGAAGATCTGGCTGAAGTGCGCAAGATCGCGCGCGGCCGTGTCGGCATCATGTCGAAGATCGAAAAGCCGCAGGCGATCGAGCGCATCGAGGAAATCATCGAGCTGTCCGACGCGCTCATGGTCGCCCGTGGTGACCTCGGCGTCGAAATGCCGCTCGAATCCGTGCCGGGCATCCAGAAGCAATTGATCCGCGCCTGCCGCCGTTCGGGCAAGCCGGTCGTCGTCGCGACGCAGATGCTGGAATCGATGATCTCCGCGCCGGTTCCGACCCGCGCCGAGGTGTCCGACGTCGCCACGGCCGTCTTCGAAGGCGCCGATGCGGTGATGCTATCGGCGGAATCCGCTTCGGGTGACTACCCGGTCGAAGCGGTCTCGACGATGGCCTCGATCGCCAGCGCCATCGAGCGCGAGCCGCACTATCCTGGTATTATCTACGCGCAGCGTGCGCAGCCGGAGGCAACCGGCGCCGACGCGATTTCGCTCGCGGCCCGGCAGATCGCCGAGACGCTGCGCCTGTCGGCCATCGTCTGTTATACCTCGTCAGGCACAACCGGCTTGCGCGCCTCGCGCGAGCGCCCGCAGGTGCCGATCCTGGCGCTGTCGCCTGTCATCCAGACGGCTCGCCGCCTTGCCATCGTGTGGGGCCTGCACTGCGTCGTCACGCATGACGCGACCGACCTTGACGACATGGTCAACCGTGCCTGCCGCATAGTAGCCGATGAAGGCTTCGGCAAGCCGGGCGACCGCATCATTATCTCGGCCGGCGTGCCGCTCGGGACACCTGGTGCCACCAACATGCTGCGCATCGCCTATATCGGCTCCGACGGCCAGAGCGGCGTCTAAGATTTTCCGTAGGGATTGAACGAAAGCCCGTCGCCTGACCTAGGCGACGGCTTTTTTTGTTGTGCGCCCAGCATGGGCGCATTCTTGTGGGTGGAAGTCCCACCGTAAGCTGGTCACAGCGAGCGAAGTGAAGCGCAACTGCGGAAGGGTGACCAACCGTGGGGAGGAAGCGTGGATCGAACCTGCGGGCCGATGGACAAGAACCGGATATGTGATGATCCCGAAGCCAGGGGGCGGCGAGCGCGAGCTTGGCATCCCCACGGTGCTGGACCGTCTGATCCAACAGGCGCTCCTGCAAGTCCTCCAGCCTATTCTTGATCCGACTTTTAGTCAGCACAGCTACGGCTTCCGTCCTGGAAGGAGTGCACACGATGCCGTCCTGGCGGCGCAATCGTTCGTGCAGTCCGGACGGCGGGTTGTCGTGGACGTTGACCTGGAGAAATTCTTCGACCGGGTTGACCATGACATCCTGATCGACCGT
>NZ_JDWI01000015.1:0-141364 GCF_012932765.1 Rhizobium sp. 57MFTsu3.2 | reverse complement strand
TTATGCGGCGACGAAGAAGTCAATGGAACTGATGGCGCACAGCTACGCGCATCTCCACAAGATCCCGACAACCGCCTTCCGTTTCTTCACCGTCTACGGCCCCTGGGGCCGTCCCGACATGGCCCTCTTCAAGTTCGTCAAGAACATGCTGGAGGATCAACCGATCGAGATCTACGGCGAAGGCCGGATGAGCCGCGACTTCACCTATATCGATGACCTCGTGGAGGCGATCGTCCGCCTGTCGTCCGTCGCCCCGTCGGAGGCCAACCGCGTGGCCGACGAACGGGTGGAGACGCTCTCGCATCAGGCGCCATTCCGCGTCGTCAATATCGGCGGCGGCCAGCCGGAGAACCTGATGACCTTCGTCGAGACGGTCGAAAGGGTCCTCGGCCAGCCGGCAAAGCGCAAGATGCTGCCGATGCAGAAGGGCGATGTGCCACGCACCTTTGCGAGCCCCGATCTGCTGGCGGCTTTGACAGGCTACAAGCCGGAGACGACACTGGATGTCGGTGTGAAGGCTTTCGTCGACTGGTATCTGGAAGCACGCGGCGAACTCGAGCCTTAGGAGGCCCCACCGTTAGGCTAGCGTCGGAGGTGGGCCGCCTGCGTCGCCTTCTTCGAAGCGAAAATATCATCGATCTCTGATGCCGGCAGCGGATGGCCGAGCGCAAAACCTTGCAGCGTATGACAGCCGAGCTTGGCAAGCGCCACGGCATGGTTTTCCGTCTCGACGCCCTCGGCGATCACATCGACGCCGAGGGCCTTGCCGATCTCGACAATCGATTTGACGACACGGCGCTGCTCGGAGGAGGTATCCACCTCGCTTACCAGTTGCCGATCGATCTTCAGCCGAGCCGGGCGCAACCGCACGAGACCGATCAGCGACGCGTGGCCCGAGCCGAAATCATCGATCTCGATTTCGATACCCATCTGCTTGATGCGGTCAACCGTCTGCAGAAGCTCGTCGTCGCAGTCGTCCAGAAAGATCGTCTCGACCAATTCGAAAACCAGGGCGCCACGCGGTATCTCGAGTGTCTCCAGATCATCAATCAACTGCGGATCGTAGAGGCGCTGCCCCGAAATGTTGACCGAGACCCGTGGCAGGGTTGTGCCGTGCTGCTCCCATGTCACACGGTCGGCGAGCACGCGTCGCAGGATCGAAGCATCGATCTCCGAAGACAAGCCGAACTCATCGGCGATCTTCAGGAATATGCCAGGCGAGAGGGTGCCGCGCTCGCTGTGATGCCAGCGCGCCAGGGCCTCGATGCCAACGATGTCGCGGGTGTGGGCATCGAGCTGCAATTGGTAGAATGGAATGATATCGCCCTGTTCCAGTGCAAGCTTCAGCTCTTCGGCAAGACGCCGCTTGCCCATCAGATCGTCCTTGAGCTGCTGCGAGAAGAACTCGATACGATCGCGGCCCGATGTCTTTGCCTGATATACCGCGATATCGGACTCGGCGAGCAGATTGGAGCCGGAGCGATCTGCCGACCAGGAAATGCCGATCGACGCTCCACTTTGCAGCATTTCGTGGCCGAAACGGACCTTCTTCTTCAAGCGCCGCTGCACCTCACGCGCCATGCGGTTCAGTTCCGTCAGCCCTCCGAAATTGACGAGCAGGATAACGAATTCGTCGCCACCGATGCGTGCCACCATCGTAGCTTTCGGAATGGCGGCCTCGATCCGCAAAGCTGCGGCACGCAATACGGTGTCGCCCGCCGCATGGCCATGGCTGTCGTTGATCTGCTTGAACTCGTCAAGGTCGAGATGCAGGACGGCGAGCGTCGAGACTGAGGCATCCTCGGCCAGTTCCGCCAGGCGCTTGTCGAAAAGCCGGCGGTTGGGAAGGCCCGTCAAATAATCGTGTTCCGCAGCATATTCGATGTGGGCACTGCTCTCCTCCAAAGCGAGGGCCCGTGCCTCCGCGACGGCGCGCTGACGCGCCGCCTCGTTGGCAAGAAGCACGTCCGAAGTGACGTCCCACTCCGCGCCGATGAAAGAGGGTGACCCTTCCTCGCTGACATAGAAATGAGCCCGCGAGCGGATGTGCCGTATCTCGCCGTTCGGCCAGACGATCCGAAACTCCGAATTATACTGCCCGCGTCTGGCAATGGCGTCCTCGAACTCCAGTTCGGCACGCTCGCGGTCGTCGGGGTGAATCGCATCCGACCAGATTGTAGCGGCGACCGGCCCGCTGCCTCTTCCGGTCTGGTAGATCCGGTGCATCTGAACGTCCCAGGAGATTTCATGCCGATCGAGGTTGTGCTCCCAAACACCGATCTGTGACGCGTCGAGTGCAAGCTCAAGGCGCCGCAGGATGTCCTGAAACTCTCGTTCGGACCGTGTGGGACTGCTCGATGCCAACGCCGTTCAAGCCTCATGCAGCTTCGAGTAACAGTATGGTGTCAGGCCTCCAAGGAGGAAGCCCATTATGGGTGCAGAACCAACCTTTTGGCGAGAGATTAATTAGGATGCACTAAAAATCCATCAACAATTGCAAGCCGAATGCATCATCGATCTTCTCAGAGACTCGAGTGTCTAGGCAATTCAGCCTTTCGACGAACGGCGGTTCTTTTCTTCAAGCTGCAGCAGCAGGCCACTGTGATCGGTCTCACCGCCACCATGTTCGACAAACTCGGCGAACTCGGCACGGACCGCCTCCGTCAGAGGCAGCGTCAAAGCGAGACCTTCCGCCGTTGCGACGATATTGTTTAGGTCCTTGAGCTGCAATTTCGAAGGGCCGGCGGTCCCAAAATCGCGATTGACCATCCGCTGGCCGTGAACGTCGAGAATGCGGCTTTCGGCGAAGCCTCCCCGGATCGCCCGGCGGAACGCCTCGCGTGAACCGCCCCCCGCCTCGAAGAGCAGCATCGCTTCGGCAACGGCGCCGATCGTGATGGCGACGATCTGCTGGTTCCCGAGCTTCGCGAGCTGACCGCAACCGCTTGGTCCAACATGCGTCACGCGGCCAAGTGGTGCAAAGACGTCGGCCAGTTCTTCGACCAAAGCGCCATCGCCGCCTGCCATGATCGCAAGTGTACCGGCAGCCGCCCCCACCACACCGCCGGAGACCGGCGCATCGAGATGGCGGATGCCACGCCCGGCGAGCTTTGACGCATGCTGCCGGGCCGCGTCAGGGGTAATGGAACTGGAATCGATGACCACCGCGCCGACATCAAGCGCCTCCGAAGCACCTTGCGTGAACAGCACGTCCTCCACTGCCTTTCCGTCGGTCAGCATGGTGAACACGACCGATGCCCCTTTGACGGCGGCAGCGGGCGTATCCGCCAGGACCGCGCCATCCGGAACGAGGCCTTCCGCCTTCTCGCGATTGCGGTTCCAGACCGTGACGGCAAAGCCGGACTGCAACAGCCTGCGAGCCATCGGCGCGCCCATCAGCCCAGTTCCCAGAAACGCAATGCTGCGTGATTTGCCGATAGTCATAGCTGTCCTCCCAATTCATCCTCGATGTGCACTCGAATAATGTCCTCGAACGAAGCATCGGCGACAAAACCCAGCTCCTTCGCGCGCTCGGCCTCGAAAGCCTGTGGCCAACCCGATACGATCTTCATGACCAGCTCGTCGGGTTCGCGTCGGATCAGGCTGACGACCTTCTCCCCTGCGATCTTGCGCAACGCCTCGATCTGCTCTCCGACGGTGGCGCTGACACCGGGCATCGTCAGGCTGCGGCGCGCGCCGAGCGGCTGCAGGTCGATGCTGGCGGCATGGACCAGAAACCCGACGGCCGAACGCGGCGACGCGTGCCAATGGCGAACAGTTTCCGGCACCGGCAGGGTCGCCTCCTGCCCGGCCAACGGCTCACGAACGATGCCGGAGAAGAAGCCGGAAGCAGCCTTGTTCGGCTTGCCGGGACGGATGCAGATCGTCGGCAACCGGATTCCGATGCCGTCGATGAAGCCGCGGCGCGTGTAATCCGCCAACAGCAATTCACCCATCGCCTTTTGCGTGCCGTAGCTTGTCAGGGGCGTGAGATTGAAATCATCAGGAATGACCTGGGGGAAAGGCGCTCCAAAGACCGCAATGGACGAGGTGAAGACGACACAAGGCCGGTACCCGTCTTGCAGATGAGCGGCGCGGATCGCCTCAAGAAGCGCGCGCGTGCCTTCGAGATTGATGCCGTAGCCTTTTTCGAAATCCAGCTCAGCCTCGCCGGATACGATCGCGGCCAGATGAAACACTACATCCGGGCGCGAGGCGACAATCCGTGCGGCCTGCCCTGGAGCGGAAACGTCGACCGCGCTCGTCTCCACACGCCCCGTAAAGCCTTCAGGGTCAGCCGGCGTGATGACGTCGACAAGCGATAGGCGATTGATGGCCTGACCCGCCAGCCGCCCGTCCGCAACGAGCCGCGCGGTCAACTTGCGCCCGATCATTCCCGCTGCGCCGATAATCGCGATATGCATTGGCCGCCTCCATCAAACCTTGCAGCGTGCGACTCCCCTCGCCCGTGCATGCCCTTCGAGACATAACCGTCTGGCCGGCTCATGAAAACAGGAAAGGCGGAGCAATGCTCCGCCTTTCCACGTCTCGCCGCTGAGTGGGGGTTATTCGGCAGCGAGCCGAATGATTTCGGCTTCCTCCGCGTCGTGCTCGTGCTCCTTGTGCTGGATCAGCGGGCGGTTGCCCGAGAGTTTGCGGACCAGCACGTAGAAGACGGGCGTCATGAAGATGCCGAAGAAGGTGACGCCGATCATGCCTGAGAACACCGCGACACCCATGGCGGCGCGCATCTCGGCACCGGCACCGGTCGAGACGACGAGCGGCACGACACCCATGATGAAGGCCATCGAGGTCATCAGGATCGGGCGCAGACGCAGGCGGCTTGCCTCGATGGCAGCCTGGACCGGGGTGCGCCCTTCGAATTCCAGCTCGCGGGCGAATTCCACGATCAGGATCGCGTTCTTCGCCGAGAGGCCGACAAGGACGACCAGACCGATCTGCGTGAAGATGTTGTTGTCTCCACCGGTCAGCCAGACGCCCGTCAGCGCCGCCAGCACGCCCATCGGCACGATCATGATGATCGCGATCGGCAGCGCCAGGCTCTCATACTGGGCAGCGAGCACCAGGAACACCAGCAGCAGCGCCAGTGGGAAGACGATCACGCCGGAGTTGCCCGCCAGGATCTGCTGATAGGTCAGATCCGTCCATTCGAAGCTGATGCCCTTCGGCAAGGTCTCGTCGGCGATCTTTTCGATCGCTGCCTGAGCCTGGCCGGAGGAGAAGCCCGGAGCAGGACCGCCGTTGATATCGGCGGAGAGGAAACCGTTATAACGGTTGGTCCGCTCCGGCCCGGTTGTCGCGTTCACCTTCAGGAGCGCAGACAGCGGGATCATCTGGCCCGATGCCGAACGAACCTTCAGCTTGCCAATATCCTCGGGCTGCGCCCGGAACTTGGCATCGGCTTGGACGCGCACGCTGTAGGTACGGCCGAAGGCGTTGAAGTCGTTGACATAGAGCGAACCGAGATAGATCTGCAGCGTCTCGAACACGTCGGTTACCGGGACGCCAAGCTGTTCCGCCTTCTCACGGTCGAGATCGGCATAGAGCTGCGGAACATTGATCTGATAGGCAGAGAAGATGCCCGTCAGCTCAGGCGTCTGGTAGGCCTTGGCGATTATCGCCTTGTTGGCTTCGTCGAGCACCTGATAGCCGAGACCGGCGCGGTCTTCGAGCTGCATCTTGAAGCCGCCCGTCGTGCCGAGACCATTGACCGGCGGCGGCGGGAACATCGCGATGAAGGCATCCTGGATCGCCCCGAACTTCTGGTTCAGGGACATGGCGATCGCGCCGCCCGAAAGCGCCGGCGACTTGCGTTCCTCGAAGTCCTTCAGCGTCACGAAGACGATGCCGGCGTTCGAGGAATTGGTGAAGCCGTTGATCGACAGGCCCGGGAAGGCGATCGCATGGGCAACGCCAGGCTCGGCCATGGCGATGTCGCTCATCCGCTTGATGACGTCTTCGGTGCGGTCGAGGCTCGCGGCATCCGGCAGCTGGGCAAAGCCGATCAGATACTGCTTGTCCTGCGCCGGCACGAAGCCGCCCGGCACCGCATTGAAGAGACCATAGGTGGCGCCGGCCAGCACCAGATACACCAGCATGACGATGCTCTTGCGCGACACGAGGCCGCCGACACCCTTGCCGTAGCCCTTGGAGGCAGCACCGAACGCCCTGTTGAAGCCACGGAAGAACCAGCCAAAGGCCGCGTCCATGGCACGCGTCAGCCAGTCACGCTTGGCATGGTGATCCTGCAGCAAGAGCGAGGCCAGAGCCGGAGACAACGTCAGCGAGTTGAAGGCCGAAATGACAGTCGAGATCGCGATCGTCAGCGCGAACTGGCGATAGAACTGTCCGGACAGACCGGTGATGAAGGCGAGCGGCACGAACACCGCGACGAGCACCAGCGCGATCGCGATGATCGGGCCCGAGACTTCCTTCATCGCCTTGTAGGTGGCAGCCCGCGGGCTGAGACCATTTTCGATGTTTCTCTCGACGTTTTCGACAACGACGATCGCGTCGTCCACCACGATGCCGATCGCCAGCACGAGACCGAACAGGCTGAGCGCGTTGATCGAGAAGCCGAAGACATACATCACCGCAAACGTGCCGATGATCGAGACCGGAACGGCAATCAGCGGGATGATCGACGCGCGCCATGTCTGCAGGAACAGAATAACGACGATGACGACGAGCGCGATGGCTTCGAGCAGCGTGTCGACGACCTTCTCGATCGACGAACGCACGAACTTCGTCGTGTCATAGACGATCTCGTAGCTGACGCCGTCAGGCATCGCGGTCTTCAGCTCTTCCATCGTCTTCTGGACTTCGTCCGAGATGGTGATGGCATTGGACCCCGGGGACTGGAAGACCGGGATGGCGACCGCCGGCTTGCCGTCGAGGATCGAGCGCAGCGAGTAGTCGGCGGCACCAAGCTCGATGCGGGCGACGTCGCGCAGGCGGGTGATCTCGCCGTTCGTGCCGGTCTTGACGATGATGTTGCCGAACTGCTCAGGCGTCTGGAGACGGCCCTGCGCATTGACGTTCAGCTGCAGGTCGACACCCGACAGGCTCGGCGAGGCGCCGATTGTGCCGGCTGCGGCCTGGACGTTCTGGCCACGGATCGCGTTGGTGACATCGCTGGCGGCAAGGCCGTGCTCGGCGGCCTTCTGCGGGTCGATCCAGACGCGCATCGAGTAGTCGCCGGAACCAAACACCTGTACCTGGCCGACGCCATCGATGCGCGCCAGCCGGTCCTTGATGTTGAGGACGCCGTAGTTGCGCAGATAGGTGATGTCGTAGCGGTTGTCGGGCGAGATCAGGTTGACGACCATCATCAGATCGGGAGAGCTCTTGACCGTCGTGATGCCGATGGTCTTCACCTCCTCCGGCAGACGCGGTTCGGCCTGCGACACGCGGTTCTGGACGAGCTGCTGTGCCTTGTCGGGGTCGGTGCCGAGTTTGAAGGTGACCGTCAGCGTCATGACGCCGTCCGAGGTCGCCTGGCTCGACATGTAGAGCATGCCCTCGACGCCGTTGATCTGCTCTTCGAGCGGGGTTGCGACCGTCTGGGCGATGACCTCGGGGTTGGCGCCCGGATAGGTGGCGCGCACGACGATCGATGGCGGCACGACTTCGGGATATTCGGAAATCGGCAGCGCACGCAGGCCAAGCAGACCGGCGACGACGATGAGGACCGACAGGACTCCGGCAAACACCGGACGGTCGACAAAAAATCTGGAGAAATTCATTTCAAAGCCCTCTCCGGGATGAAATCGGGATGCAACGACCCTCTCCGGCGGTTGGGAAGCCGCCGGTGGATCAGGTCGTTTCGGAATTAACGCGGAGCGCCGAGACGCTCCGCATGCTTCGGCTTACTGAGCCGTCGCCACTTTTTCTTCCGCCTGCGGCGCAACCACTGCGCCGGGACGAATACGCTGCAGGCCGTTGACGACGATCTTGTCGCCGACAACAAGACCGCTTTCGACGATGCGCTGGCCATCCGCTATCGGACCAAGCTGCACCGGCCGGTAGCTGACCTTGTTTTCGGCATCGACGACGAACACGAACTTCTTGTCCTGGTCGGTGCCGATTGCACGGTCGCTGACCAGGATTTTGTTTTCGGCCTTCGGCTCGCCCATGCGGACACGAACGAACTGGCCTGGGATCAGCTTGCCGCCGGGATTGTCGAAGACGGCGCGAACGCCGATCGTACCGCTGGCCGCGTCAACCTGGTTGTCGATCAGCTGCAGCTTACCCTTGATCGGCGTGCCCTGATCGGCGAGCGTACCAACCTCAACCGGGATCTGCTCGACAGCGGGAACGGCGCCATCGCCAGCCGGCAACTCGGAAAGCGCCTTGGTGACCATCTCCTCGCTGGCGTTGAAGCTGGCATAGATCGGATCGACCGACACCAGCGTCGTCAGGGCGGGAGATGAACTGCCTTCGGCAACAAGATTACCGACGGTAATCTCGATCTTGCCGACGCGGCCGGCGACCGGCGCGCGGACCTCGGTGTAGCCGAGCTCAAGCTGGGCCGAGCGAAGAGCAGCCTGTGCGGTGCGAAGACCGGCCTGAGCCTCGGTGAAGGCATTCTGCCGTTGGTCGAAATCGCTCTGCGAAATCGTCTTGTTGTCGGAAAGCCTGCGGCCACGCTCCAGCTCGATCTGAGCAAGATTGACCTTGGCCTCGGCCGAGGCAGTCTGTCCTTCAGCCTGCGAAACCGCCGCCTGGTAGGGCTCCGGATCGATGGTGAAGAGCAGATCGCCGGCCTTTACCAGCGCGCCTTCGCGGAAGTGCACGGACTGGACAGCGCCGGCCACACGTGAACGGACCTGCACGCGGTCGACGGCTTCAAGCCGTCCCGAGAACTCCTGCCATGTCGTGACGTCACGGCCGGCGACGACGGCCACCGTCACCGGCACAGCGGGAGCCTGCGCAGGTGCGGAAGCCGCCGTGGCAGTCGTGCTCATCGGCAGTTCGAAAAACATGGCTGCGGCCGAAACGGACGCAACAAGTCCCAAGCCGGCGCCCACAAGGGCCCAGCGCTTCTTACTGGACGTCATTGGTACTCTCCTTACGGCCCTCTCTCAGTGGCCGAATTCAATCAGTTCGTCTTCAATGCAATAGGTTGGCTGCTAATATCCCGAACGAAGCTTTCGAATTGGTCCGTGATCGTCTGTTGCCAATTCGGTGCCTGTTCGCATTTCCCGCCATAAAGCATCGGCCAGCCTGCCCCGGCGGGAAGGACATTCCGGCGAACTGGCACACCAGCCTGTTTGAGGCGATCGGCGTAACCGAGCGTCTCGTCGCGAAGCGGATCATCCTCCGCCGTCAGAACGAGTGCCGGCGCGACCCCCGAAATGCGGGAACACAGACACGGCGCGGCATAGGGATGACAGCCGCCGCCGCTGAGATATTGGCTCCAGCCCTCGGCCCAGCGCTGACGCATGCCTATGCCATCCGCCTTGCGGATCGACGACGTGCCCATGAAAGGATCAAGCAGCGGCGAAATCAGAACCTGGCCATTGAGCGCATCCGCAAAATGGTCGCGCGCCTTGAAGGCGACGCCGGCAGCAATATTGCCGCCCGCCTCTTCGCCAGCCACGATCAGCAGCGAATTGCGGTCGCCAATACCGGACGCGCGCTTGTTGGCGAGATAGGAAAAGATCGAGTAACCCACTTCGAGCGGCTTAGGAAAGACGTTGCCAAGCGGCGCATTATAGTCAGGTACAGCGACAATCGCGCCAGCCTTCGCCAGGCTTTCGGCAACCACGCTGTCCTTGACGCCCGACTGCAGAAATGCGCCGCCGTGGAAAAACAGTACGATGGGTGAACCCTTGTCGAACTCGGCACCCTGATAGACGCGCGCGGAAACGGGCCCGGTGGCCACCTTCTCCAACACTATGTCTTTCACATGCACCGCCATGGCTCCGGCTCGCGTTTGACCCACATAACGTATTGCGAGCCGAGATGGCTTGCAATTTGTGAAGAAAAGATATTGTTATTCCATTGTCGGAATAAGAAGCCATAGAGCGATTACACTGTTCCGAATTTCGAACAATACCGCAGTGCAATCTGCTTAGGTGATTTTCCGATGGACCAGCTCTCGGCAATGCGCGCCTTCATCCGCGTCGTAGAGACGGGCAATTTCACACGGGCCGCCGACACGCTCGCCATGCCCAAGGCGACGGTGACCAATCTCATTCAGGGGCTTGAAGCACATCTGCATACCAAACTTCTCAATCGCACCACACGACGCGTCATGGTGACGACCGACGGCGCGCTCTACTACGAGCGGGCGGCGCAGATCGTCTCCGAGCTCGAGGAACTCGACGGCAGCCTTTCGAACTCGCAAGGCCTGCCGACCGGCCGCTTGCGCGTCGAAATGGCCGGCGCTTTCGCCGACTGGATTGTCGTCCCGGCGCTTTGCGATTTTTACCAGAAGTATCCAGACATCAGGGTAGACCTGGGTGTGGGCGACCGCACCGTCGACTACCTCGCGGAGAACGTCGACTGCGCGCTTCGCGCCGGCACGCCGGCCGACCAGTCGCTGATCGCAAGACGTGTCTCGGAGGTCGAAATGCTCACCTGCGCGGCACCGCTCTACATCGAGAAATTCGGCATTCCGACTCGCCCCGAGGAGCTGGAAAACGACCATTATTCAGTGAGTTACTTCCGCGCTCAGACGAACCGGACACTTCCCTTCGAATTCCGCAAGGACAATGAGGAACTGGAGATCAATCCGCGCTACCTGCTGTCGGTCAATGACAGCCGAACCTTCGTCAATGCGGCGCTGAACGGGCTCGGTATTGCCCAACTGCCGCGCTTCATGATCCGCGATGCGCTGGCCAAGGGCGACCTGGTGGAGATCTTGCCGGAATGGAGCCGCGAACCGCTGCCGCTCTATATCGTCTATCCGCCGAACCGCCACCTCAGCAACAAGGTCCGTGTCTTCGTCGACTGGCTGGTGAAATTGCTCTCGGATGCCAAGCTGAATGATGCCTGACGCAATTGCGGCCCGGAAGGAGTCCCTTCGACGGGCCGCAACAGTCGATCATCGAATTCCTTTCAGACCCTGCCGCGTCACCAGGGAAATGGCTCGGCCGGTATCTGAGGTGGCGCCCGAGTTGGAGGTCTTCCCAGTCGCCTTTACGCAAATAATATAAGCCTGCTTTTTGCCGTTTGTTAAGTACTGATTTATGCACAGCAGGTTCGCAAAACCGGAACAATGGCCGGTATCACGGTTTAGTGAACGGCCGGTTTGAGAAGATCCTCCATGCCGATCCGCCGGAACATTTCGGCGCGGACCCGATCAGCGACGCCAACGACGATCTCGGCACCGTCCTCTGACGGATCGATATGCGTACGGAACCGACGCGTGCCGAACGGCATGAGGATAGCCTCGGCGTTGCCATCGCAACCGTGCCCGCATCGGCATCGGCGGCGGCGGGCCAAACCCGCCGCGGGAGCCGGAGATCAGATGATGCCACCGTTGGCACGCAACACCTGGCCGTTGATCCAGGCGCCGTCGGGACCTGCAAGGAACGAGACGGAGGCGGCGATATCTTCGGGCGTGCCCAGGCGCTCCAGCGGGTTCATCTTGGCCATGCGGGCGATCAGTTCCTCCGATTTCCCATCAAGGAAAAGGTCGGTTGCTGTCGGCCCGGGAGCCACGGCGTTGACGGTGATGTTACGGCCGCGCATTTCCTTCGACATGATCGCCGTCAGGGCTTCGACGGCGGCCTTGGTCGCGGCGTAGACGCCGTAAGTTTCCAGCTTCAGGCCGACGATACTCGTTGACAGATTGATGATGCGACCGCCGTTGCGGAGGCGCTTTGCGGCTTCGCGCAATGTATTGAACGTGCCCTTCAGGTTCACGCTGACATGGCGATCGAAATGGGCATCGTCAGCATCGGCAATCGACGAAAGCTGCATGATACCGGCATTGTTGACGAGCACATCGATGCCGCCGAAGGCTGCTTCTGCCGCATCGAACATCCGGCTGACAGCCTCGGCATTGCTGACGTCGGCCTGCGCCGTCAGAGCCTTGCCGCCGTCGCGCTCGATCGTCTGCACAAGCTCCTCGGCGAGTGCGACGTTTCCTGAGTAGTTGGCGACGACGGTGAAACCGTCTCTGGCCAGACGCTCCGCGATTGCGGCGCCGATGCCTCTCGATGCACCAGTAACCAGCGCAACCTTGTTCTCATTGCCCATTGCCTCTCTCCTTCTTTCGTTTTGCTCAGCACGTTTCTGATGGGGAGAAGATGCCGCTTTTCAGTTTGCGGATAATCAATCACTATCTGGCATCACTATCCGAATAATGCGAACAAATAAGATGGACAGATTCGATGCCATGTGGGTCTTCTCCCGCATCGTGGAGCGCCGGAGCTTCACACTTGCCGCAGAGGACATCGGCCTGCCGCGCTCCACGGTGACGGATGCCGTCAAACAACTCGAAGCACGCCTCGGCGTGCGGCTGCTGCAGCGGACCACGCGCCATGTCAGCCCGACACTGGACGGCGAAGCCTATTACCAACGCTGCCTTTCGATCCTCGCCGACATCGAAGACGCGGAAGGCGCCTTTGCCGACGCCATGCCGAAAGGCATGCTGCGTGTGGACGTGCATGGCACGCTTGCCCGGCATTTTGTGCTGCCGAGCCTTCCGCATTTCCTCGAAACTTATCCTGATATCGAGTTCTACATGAGCGAAGGCGACCGGCTGGTCGACCTCGTTCGCGAGGGCATCGATTGCGTGTTACGCGTCGGCACGCCCCAGGACAGCGACATGGTAGCAAGACGCGTCGCAATGTTGGAGGAAGTTACCCTTGCAGCTCCCGCCTATGTCGAGAAACACGGCCTCCCCGAACATCCGGACAGGCTCGATGGCCACCGCATGGTCGGTTTCCGCTCGACGGCGACGGGCGGCGTGCTACCACTGGAATTCATCGTCGGCGGCAGCATCCGTAATGTCACCCTGCCCGCGACGGTGACGGTGAACGCCGCCGAGAGCTTCATGTCGGCTGCCAGGCTCGGCCTCGGCTTGATACAGGTGCCACGTTATCACGCCGAAGCGGATCTCGCGGCCGGCACGCTCATTCACGTCCTGCCGGATTTCCCGCTGACCGAAACACCGGTCTCCCTGCTCTATCCGCCCAACCGGCAGCTCTCGCCCCGCGTTCGCGTTTTCATCGACTGGCTGGTGAAGGTCTTTGCTCGACAATCCTAGCGAAAAGCGTTTCACTTACAGTGACTGTCAGAGCTGGAGAATTTTCATGACCATCACAGACGTCACCGTGCATCCGAAGGACGGCTGTTTTGTCGTCATCTTCACGGATCAGTCCGGCAACAACATATCGGTCACGCTCTATGCCGCCGCCTCTCCCGGGCTAACGAGCGATAATGCGATTACCCGCGCGAGGGCGTTGCTCGCAACAACACTGCAGAGTTCGCAAGCCGATGGCACACGCGGCAAGGATGCCGCGCTTCTCGAAGAAGAACTGGAAGAAGGCCTCGAGGATACTTTTCCGGCAAGCGATCCCGTCTCGGTGACCGGATCCTCCATTTCTGCTCATGACCCAAAGGTCGGTCATTAGTGCCTCATGGACCGGAAGCCTGAAACAGATGACACATGGCGTCGGTGCGATCGGCGCCACTCCCCTCGCCGGCCCTGATCTCACGCGCTTTTTCGAGCGCGATGCGATTGCCGTCGCCCAGGATCTGCTGGGCTCCCATCTGCGCGTCGGCGATGTCGGCGGCCGCATAACCGAGACTGAAGCCTACTTCCCTGACGACGAAGCCTCGCACGCCTTCCGCGGTCCCACGCCGCGCAACCGCGCCATGTTCGGTCGACCTGGCAATGTCTACATTTATCGCATCTACGGGATACACTGGTGCCTGAATTTCGTGTGCACCCCCGGCGCGGCCGTGCTGATCCGCGCAATCGAGCCGGAAGCCGGCATCGCGACGATGATCGAACGCCGCAGCAACCATGCGCTGACGCAGCTCTGCAGCGGCCCCGGCAAGCTCTGCCAAGCGCTCGGCGTCGATCTCTCCCTGAACGACAGGTTGCTCGACCGGTCGCCCTTCTCGATCGCTCCTTCGGCTCCCGTCGAAATTGTCGCCGGCCAGCGGATCGGCATAACGAAAAATGCCGAAGCGCCATGGCGCTTCGGCATCTCAGGATCTCGCTATCTCAGCAAACCGTTCCGCTGAGGCTCATTCCATGACGGCGCTGTGATCCATGGCAGGTGCCACTTTCGGCTTGCGCAGCAGCAGCGCGAGCGGAATGACCGCCAGCGACATGAGCATCAGCAGCTTGAAGTCGTCTATATAGGCGATGATCGTCGACTGCAGGGTGATCACTTCGTTGAGAGCCGCACGACCGGCCGCAGTCAGCGGATTCAGCCCCTGTGCCGCCGTCGCCTCGAAGGCCCGGTTGAACGGCGTCACATAGGCAGCGATGCTCTCGTGGTTCACCTGGGCGTTCTCGACGAGAAGCGCCGAAACGATCGAAATGCCGACGCTCGAGCCGATGTTGCGCGACAGGTTGTAGAGGCCGGTGCCGTCGCCGCGCATGTGAGCGGGCAGCGTCGAAAAGGCGATCGTCGTCAGCGGCACGAACAGGAAGCCGAGCCCGGCGCCCTGAATGAAGCCGACGGACACGATCGTCCACTGCGAGACATCGGGCGTCCAACCGGTCATGTCATACATCGCCCAGGCCGTCAGCCCGAGTCCGGTCACCAAGAGCAGCCGCGAGTCAACTTTCCCGATCAGCTTGCCGACGATAAACATGCAAAGCATCGTGCCGAGCCCACGCGGCCCCATGACGATGCCCGCGGTGATGACGGGATATCCCATCAGCGTCTGCAGATAGGGCGTCATCAGCGCCAGCGAGGCGAGGTAGGTGATGCCGATCACGAAGATGAAGAGCATGCTCACCGAGAAGTTCCGATCGAGGAACAGCTTCGGGTTCACGAACGACTTTTCGGCCGTCAGCGTATGCACGATCAACAGATAGAAGGCAGCGGCACAGACGATCGCCTCGATCATGATCTCGCCGGACGCGAACCAGTTCAGCTGTTCGCCGCGATCGAGAAAGAGCTGCAGCGATGCGATGCCGAGACTCATCATCCCGAACCCGAACCAGTCGAGCTTCGCCAGCGCATCGAGCTTCGTCTCCGTGACGTAGATCACGATGCCGGCAAACGCCAGCGCGCCGATCGGCACGTTGATGTAGAACACCCAACGCCAGCTGATATTATCGGTCAGCCAGCCGCCGATGACGGGTCCCAGGACCGGCCCGACCATGACCGAGACGCCAAATAAGGCCATGGCCGAGCCTCGCTCCTCAGCAGTGTAAATGTCGAGGAGGATGCCCTGAGAGAGGGGAACCAGAGACGCGCCGAACAGGCCCTGTAACAGGCGGAAGGCAACAATCTGGTTCAGCGATTGCGCAAGGCCGCAAAGAACGGAAGCCGCGACGAAGCCGGCGATTGCCGCCAAAAGCACCCGTTTGCGACCGAACTTGGCGGCCAGAAAGCCTGATGGCGGCGTCATGATCGCGGCCGCCACGATGTAGGAGGTCAGGACCCAGTTGATCTGGTCGGCGCTCGCCGAGACGCTGCCCTGGATATAGGGCAGCGCGACGTTGGCGATCGTCGTGTCCAGCGCCTGCATGATCACTGCCAGGATGACGCAAGCCGTGATCGCGCCCCTGTTGGCAACCAGGGTGGCCGGTGATGATGCAGCGTTACTCATGGTCCTTGCCGCCAGAGCGGCCCAAAAGCTTGGAAACGAAATCCGGAAGGCCACGGGCGCGGCCCGTATCGACATCGACGACCGTGCTCATGCCGACACGAAGCGGCGGCTTGCCTGCCGCGTGATCGATGCTGACGCGCATCGGAATGCGCTGCACGACCTTGACCCAGTTGCCCGTCGTGTTCTGCGCCGGCAGCAGCGAGAAGCTGGAGCCGGAGGCCGGGCTGATGCTCTCGACCTTGCCCTTCCACTCCACGCCCGGATAGGTGTCGACATAGATCGTCACCGGCTGGCCCGGCTTCACATAGGTCAGTTCCGTTTCCTTCGGGCTCGCGGAAATCCAGAGGTTATTGTCCGAAACCAGCGAGAAGGCCTGCGTGGACGCCTGCAGGTAGGAGCCCGGCTGCAGCGAGTTGACGTTCGTCACGATACCATGGAACGGCGCCTTGACGACGCTGTGGTCGAGTTCGCGCTGTGCGTCGTCCACCTTCGCCTTGGCTTCGAGATAGAGCGGGTTCTGCTCAACCGGCTGATCGGCATTGCCGCCGAGCTGGGCCAATGTTGCTGCCGCTTCGGCCTTTGCGACGGCGACCTTCTGATGGCCCGCATCGAGATTGTGCTTGGCCTGATCATAAGCAGTGCGCGTCGCGGCCGAGCTGTTCAGCAAGTTCTGCTGACGGTCGAATTCGGTCTGATAGTACGGAATATCAGCTTCGGCCTGCGTGATCTCGGCAAGCGACTGCTGATAGCTAGCCTTCAGATTGAGGATCTGGTTTCGGACGGCGCCGAGCTGCGCCTCCGCACCGTCGAGAGCAATCTTGAAGGAATCCTGCCGCAGGCTGAAGAGCACCTGGCCCTTCTTCACGGCTTCGTTCTCATGCACGTTAATCTGGTCGACGATACCGGAAACGTCTGTCGTCAGCCCCACCATGTCAGCCTGGATATAGGCATTGTCGGTCGACATGATCTGTCCGCCATTGACGTAGTAGTAGCCGCCAACGACGAGCGCGACGGGCAGCAGCGTGAACAGAACGGGGCGCGTGAGACTGCGCCGGCGGCGGACCTGAGTGCCGCCAGGCGCAGCCACAGCAGTAGCGGGCGCTGAATTGGATGAAGGCGCCTCGGCTACCGGTTCCTCACGAGGAGAAACATCCTTTTCTTCAACTGGGTTCTTGGCATTTGCGTCTGTAACGACGCGCAGGGAGGACTTCTCAGCCATGTTTTGTCTCATTCTCGGCTACCGGGGATCGGCAGGCCTGCACCAGGTTCGTCTTCATTTCGGTTAGAATGTCGAACAGCTGATCGCGCTGCTCGGAAGGGATGCCGGCGAATGCCTCGCCGCGTGTCAGGTCACCAAGCTCGCGCATCTCGGCCAGAAGCGGATGGGCTTCCTCGCGCACATAGAGAAGCCAGATACGGCGATCGGTCGGATGCTGCCGGCGCTCGATGAGACCGCGATCGGCGAGTTTGTCGAGAATGCGGACAAGCGTGATCGGCTCGATTTCCAGGATCTCGGCAAGTCCGCTCTGGTGGATCCCCTCATTGCTGCGCAGATAAGCCAGGGTCTGCCACTGCGACCGCGTCAGCCCAAGGCAGCGCGCACGCTGCTCAAACCGCTTGCGAAGCAGCCGTGCGACGTCGTGCAATAGGAAGCCGAGGGTAGGATTGCTGTTCATGGAAGCCAGTGCCGATAATTAATAAGCACACTTATAATACGCTCAGATATATTAAGCGTGTGCATAGCACAATAGGCGCTTCTCCAGATTCCGCATCTGCGGCCAAAATGCCGCATGAGAATACGCGCAGAGATTTCTGAGGGCTTTCGCAAATTGCAACCGTGTGGCATTTGCAATTTCGAGCGGCAGCCGTTTAAAGTAGAAATCCAGAGGGTTACCGGCGGCCGACCCATTTTTCTCGATGGTAGGGCCGGAACGCGGCCGAACGCGGTGATCGTGAATTTACAATGGCATAGGTGAATGAGGGCAGAGCCTTTGTTCAGAGACATCAAGACATGAATCGCATCACATCAGCATAAGCGACGGCAGCGTTTGCGGCCGTCCGGATAAGGAAACCGCCATGCCTTCCTCCCTTCGACGACTGCTGACTATTGGCACCCTGACTTTCCTGCCGTTCGCTTCGGCGGTGGCGCAGCAGCCAGGCTCTCCCCCTCCCGTCTCTGTCGCCAAACCTGTCGTGCGCGATGTCGTCGACAACGATGAGTTCATTGGACGCTTCGAGCCGGTCGATCAGGTATCGGTGCGCTCGCGCATTGGCGGCTACCTTCAGGAGGTTCACTTCACCGACGGCGCGCTCGTCAAGCAGGGTGACCTGCTCTTCGTCATCGACCAGAGGCCATTCGTCACTGCCCTGAACGAGGCGAATGCGGCACTGGAGGTGGCCAAGTCGACGCTCGTCTATGCCGAAGCGCAATTCAAGCGGGCCGAGAGCCTTGCGACGAGTGGTAGCCAGTCGATATCGATCCTTGACGACCGCCGGCGCGAATGGGTTTCGGCACAGGCAAACGTCCGTGGAGCGCAAGCAACGGCCGATCGCGCGGCACTCGACCTCGAATATACTAAGATCACAGCGCCGATCAGCGGCCGCATCGACCGCCGGCTGATCTCCGTCGGCAACCTTGTTCAGGCTGACCAATCGATTCTGACGACCATTGTCTCGGTGGATCCCATCGACTTCTATTTCGACGTCGATGAACGCCGCCTTCTCAACTTCGCGCAGACTGCCCGCGACCGCGGGGTCGATCTGCAGCAAGGCGGTGGCGGCGTGGAGGTCGAGGTCAGGATCACGGATTCGACCGAGAAGCCATTCAAGGGCAAGCTGGACTTCGCTGAAAACAGGATCGACAGCGAGACCGGCACGAAGCGCATACGCGCGCGCTTCGACAATCCGAACTACGTGCTCCAGCCGGGGCTGTTCGGTCGCGTTTCTGTCGAGGCATCAAATGTTTACAAGGCGATCCTTGTCCCCGACGAAGCAATCGGGTCCGACCAGAACCAGCGAGTCGTCTATGTCGTTGGAGAGGATGGGATGGTCACTGCAAAGCCCGTCCGCCCGGGCCCGCGCCTCTACGGCTATCGCGTCATCCGCGAGGGCATGGACGGCAACGAGACGATCGTCATCAATGGCCTGCTGCGAGCCCGCCCCGGCTCCAAGGTCACGCCGCAGGTCGTCGAGCTACCGCAAAGCCGCGAGGAGATTGCGCCAGAAGCCGCCGGCCTGGAGCTCAGCCGATGAGATTTGCACACTTCTTCGTCGACCGCCCGATCTTCGCGTCGGTGCTCTCTATTGTGCTGCTGATTGTCGGCGGCATTGCCTATTTCCAGTTGCCCGTGGCGCAATACCCGGAGATTGCACCGCCGACCATCGTCATCCGCACCTCCTATCCCGGCGCTGACGCCGAGACGATCGCCAACACCGTGGCGACGCCGATCGAGCAAGAGGTCAACGGCGTCGAGGACATGCTCTACATGTCTTCCTATTCGACGGCCGATGGCTCCATGGCGCTGACCGTGACTTTCAAGCTCGGTACGGACCTCGACAAGGCACAAGTGCTTGTCCAGAACCGCGTTGCCATCGCCGAGCCACGCCTTCCCGAAGAAGTGCGGCGCATTGGCATCACGACGGCAAAAAGCTCGCCCGACCTGATGATGGTGGTGCATCTGCTGTCGCCGAATTCCCGATACGACCAACTTTATGTCTCCAACTACGCACGCACCCGAATCCGCGACACCCTGGTTCGTCTTGACGGCGTTGGCGACGTCATCCTGTTCGGTGAACGCGAGTATTCGCTGCGCATCTGGCTCGACCCGCAGAAACTGTCGGCTTATGGCATGACCGCCAGCGATGTCGTCGACGCGCTGCGCGAACAAAACGTGCAGGTCTCCGGCGGCTCGATCGGCGGGCCGCCGGCCGCCGGCACCAACGCCTTCCAATATACGGTGACGACGCAAGGACGTTTTTCGGATGCCCGACAGTTCCGATACGTCATCGTCAAAGCGACCTCCGAGGGGCGTCTCGTCCAGTTGCAGGATATCGCCCGCATCGAACTCGGCGCCAAGGACTATGTCACCAATAGCTATCTGAACGGCAAGCCGGCGGTCGCGCTCGGCATTTTCGCGCGTCCCGGCACCAACGCGCTTGCAGCCGCGGCCGAAATCAAGAAGACGATGGACACAGTCGCCCAGGATTTCCCGCAGGGCCTTAGCTACGACATCGTCTACAACCCGACCGAATTCATCGCGGAGTCGATCAACGAGGTCTACAAGACGATCGCTGAAGCCGCCCTCCTCGTCGCCATCGTGGTTCTCATCTTCCTACAGTCGTGGCGAACGGCAATCATCCCCATCGTTGCCATCCCGGTCTCGCTGATCGGCACCTTCGCGTTTCTGCTTGCCTTCGGGTTTTCGCTCAACATGTTGACGCTGTTTGGCCTCGTACTGGCGATCGGCATCGTCGTCGACGACGCCATCGTCGTGGTCGAAAATGTCGAGCGCAACCTGGCAAAGGGAATGACGCCGCGAGAGGCGGCGCATGTGACGATGAACGAAGTCGGAACGGCAGTCGTCGCCATCTCTCTCGTGCTGATCGCCGTGTTTGTCCCAACGGCCTTTATCCCCGGCATATCAGGCCAGTTTTATCGTCAGTTCGCCGTGACGATCGCGGTCGCAACCGCGATCTCGGCATTGAATTCCCTGACCCTCTCGCCAGCGCTCGCAGCACTGGTGCTCAAGCCACACGAGGAGCACGAGAAGCGGCGCAATCCGATCGCGCGTTTCGGAAGCGCGCTTGCGAATGGATTCAACAATGGGTTCGACAGGCTCAGTGCCGGCTATTCATGGATCGTCCGTCATACGGTGCAGACAGTCGCAGCACTCTGCGTCGCACTGCTGATCTTTGTCGGCCTGCTCGGCGCCACATACTATATGAGCAGGATCGTTCCCGGCGGCTTCGTCCCGGTCATGGACCAGGGGTACGCCATCGTCGTCGTGCAACTCCCTGACGGTGCAGCGCTTTCACGCACCGACGCGGTCGTCGAGCGCGCTTCGGAGATCATCCGCAACACGCCTGGCGTCAAGAATGCTGTTGCCTTCTCGGGCTTCAGCGGCGCAACGTTTACCAACGCTTCTAACGCCGGCGTGGTCTTTGCCGCCTTCGACACCTTCGAAAATCGTTTGGAGCATGGCGAGACGGCCACGAAGATCATCGGCCAGCTCTATGGGAGCCTGCAGGCGATCCAGGAAGCCTTCATCATCGCCATTCCGCCGCCGCCGATCTCCGGCATCGGCAATGCCGGCGGCTTCAAGATCCAGCTGATGGATCGCGAGAGCTCCGATATGCGCCGCGTCCTCGGCGTTGCCTATCAGCTGATGGGCATGGCGAACCAGACCGAGGGTCTGACGGGTGTCTTCACGACGTTTTCCGCCAACAGTCCACAATATTTCCTCGAAATCGACCGCGACAAGGCGCGCACGCTGAACGTACCGATCACCAACATATTCGACACGCTGTCGATCAATCTCGGCACATCCTATGTCAACGATTTCAATGCCTTCGGGCGTGTCTACCAAGTGCGCGCGCAAGCCGACCAGCAGTATCGCGTCGAGCGTGACGACATCCTCGCCCTCAAGGTAAGATCTGCGACGGGTGCACTCGTCCCGCTTGGCACGCTGGTCGACATCCGTGATACCAGCGGCCCATCCCTCGTCCAGCATTACAATATGTATGTGTCCGTCCCCGTGCAGGGTAATGCCGCCCCTGGCGTTTCGACGGGCACCGCACTCGACAAGATGGAAGGCCTCGCCAAGCAGATCCTGCCGGCAGGAACGACCTTCGAGTGGACGGAAATCGCCTTCCAGGAGAGGAACACCGGCAATACCGCAATCTACATCTTCGCCCTGTCGGTGGTCTTCGTGTTCCTGGCCCTGTCGGCGCAATATGAAAGCTGGGTTCTGCCGCTAGCCATCATCCTCATCGTCCCCCTTGCGATCCTGGGAGCCTTGCTTGGGGTCCATCTGCGCGGAATGGACAACAACATCCTGACGCAGATCGGCTTGATCGTTCTGATCGGGCTGGCGGCCAAGAACGCCATCCTGATCGTGGAATTCGCGAGACAGGCACAGGACGAAGGCAAGTCGGCAACCGAGGCCGCCATCGAGGCCAGTCACCTGCGGCTGCGGCCGATTCTGATGACGGCCTTCGCGTTCATCTTCGGTGTCGTGCCGCTAATGATCGCCACCGGCCCCGGCGCCGAAATGCGCCAATCGCTCGGAACGGCCGTTTTCTCAGGGATGCTCGGCGTAACGATTTTCGGCCTGTTCCTGACACCCGTCTTTTACGTCGTGTTGCGCGGGCGCCGGCGAAAGCCTGTTGCGCAGGCCGAGCCCGCCCCGCCCGCCGAGGAGGCTGCCACTGAGACTTCTTCATGAAGGGCGCCGCTCGACCGCGCTCGGTTTGAACAGGTCTGACGAAAGGATCTTCCGGAGCGGCTTCTCGACAAACTCGTAGGCTGCCGTTCCGAGGATCGTGCCGCCAATGACGGCAATTACGATCGTCGGCGTTGCCGACAGCCCGGCCGCGCCGGCAGCCTTGACGATCACGGAGATTGCCAGCGTGTGCCAGAGGTATATCGAATAGGATGCATCGCCGAGATAGGTGAGAAGCGGTACGCGGCCAATGCTGCCGTCCGCCTCGAGCGACACCATGCCGTAGACCAAAGCGATGGCCAGCGGCCCACAGATCGTTTCATTGAAATCGGCTTCGATCAGAAAGATCATGGCGAAGCCGACGAGTGATGCGCCAACGAATGCAAGGCCGAGACTGGTGCCTGCAATCCAGCGCCGGATCCACAATTCGGCGAGCAGCACTCCCCCGAGGAATTCGAGGATGATCGACCGGGTATAGGTGTTCAGCACGGGCGATGCAGGCTTGAACACCAGGCCGATCAGGAAGAAGCTCCCGAAAATGGCCGTCAGATAGACCAGTCTCCAGCGACGCGGCAGGAAGAGCGCGCCGGCAAACAGTATGTAGAAGAACATCTCGAAATTCAGCGTCCAGCCTTGGACGAGGACCGGCCAGATCTCGCCAGTGCTCGGCGAGTGGGCAGGAATGAAGAAAAGCGAGGACAAGATATGGGCGCCGGTCAGCTTCAGGTTTGGAAACAGACCGACGAGGGCGCCGGCGATCATCACGCTCGTGACCAGCCAGTAGGAAGGCGCAATGCGGCGAATGCGATCAAGCAGGAACCCCTGTGGCGTCATTGGGCGGCGGTCGCTGATGACCCACATGATGAAACCGCTGATGACGAAGAAAACATCGACGCCGGCGGCACCAATGGCGAAATGCTCACCGGTTCTTTCGGCCGCGTGGAAGACCACGACGGCAAGTGCCGCGAAGGCGCGCAGATATTGGATGCCGTAAAGTGTCTTCATCCGTTTCCTCGGAGAACCGGACCAAGCCCGGTCGAAAATGCAATGACATTATTGAGGGAGAGGCTCAGGCGACGCGTGCTGTTGCCATGAGCTCACCGCTGGTTGGCGGCGCGCTGTCGCCAGCTTTCCGGCGGCGAAATAGAAAAGAAACGTCCCGACGTTGTACGGTGTCAGAATATCGATCTCGACGAAGGAGCGGATCGTCAGCAGCACGGCGATCGAGAACAGCAGATAGGATTCGTCGTTCCTGAAATCCTCGATGACGCGGCGCAAGTGCCCCCACAAAATCCGCAACAGCATTCCTGCAAGAACGACCACGCCCGCGAGGCCCAGCTCGACGGCCGTTTCGATGTAGGTGTTGTGGAAGTGGAAGCCGCTCCGCGATCCGATGAAGAACTCTTCCCACAGGCGCTCCGGCTCCGAGAAGCCCTGAACCCAATAGGCCTGGTAGCCGATGCCGAAGACCGGATTCTGCTTTGCCGCCTCGATCCCCTGCTGCCAGAGATAGGTACGCCCGGTCAGCGTGGAATCCTTGCCGAAGATGCCGAGAACGGCATCGACCGCGCCGAGATAGACGCCAGCAACGGCGAGAATGATGACGGCGACGCCACCGCCGACGACCAGCAGCTTGCGGTGGTCGGGGGTCAGTGCGAGCACGACACGCAGCCCCATCATGAGGGCAATCACGACGGCAGTCGTCAAAACGGACGTCGCAGACTGGCAGGCGATGAGGCAGTAGGCCGATAGCAGCCCGACTATTCCCGACGCCGCCATCCAGAGGCGTCTCTCACCGAAGATAAAGACGGCCGCGAAGGAAACGATCAACCCAAGCGACGCATAGAAGCCAAGCTGGTTCTTCGAGGCGAAGGCCCCAACGAAACTGAAGGTGCCGTCCAGCGGGTCGTACTCGTAGTAGCCGAACAGCAGCGAATAGACGAGAACGATCCCCACACCGGCGATCATGCCCACCGTCAGGCTTCTGACGTCCACCACGCGGACTGCAATCAGGGCACAGATGACCTGAGTCAGGTACTGGATGCTGGCACGCAGCGAAATGCTCGGAACCGCCGACCAGAAGACCGACAGGAAGGCAAGTGCTGCGAAGGCATAGATCCAGAGATAGCGACCATGGCTGCCGAGCACCTTCTTGTAGTCCACGGCAATCAGCGGCAACCAGAGCGCATAGTAAAGCAGGATCGCCACCTGCCCGAACTTAATCGAGTAGGCGAAGCAAAAAAGTGACAGCGCCACGGCAGGGATGGCGAAATTCGCATTCCTGCCTGGCTGAATGAGCACAGATTTTGCGATCCGCATTGCGGCCTCGTTATCTCATTGCCAATCCGGCGGTGACCTTGATCAGGTCGCCGGGCTGCAGTGCCGTATTTTCCTGAACCGGAATCTCCTTCGCCTTGCCGTCGACATCGCGGACGATCGAGTAGGCGATGCTCGCAGCCCCGGTGCTGGTGTCAAAACGGGCGGCATCGGTGGATTGCGTCAATGCCTCCGCCATCAGCGAATTGCTGGTTTCGAGCTTAAGATGGAGTTCGTCTAGTTGAGCTTCGGCATTCTGAAGTTCCTGGGCAAGCTGCGCATCCCAGTCGTTCCGAAGCGTGATCTCGTCCTGATCGGCCTTGCTGATATCCTGCTTGGCCTTCAGCGAATTTGTGTCGATATCGAGAAGCGTCGCCTCGGTATCGGCAGCGCGCTGCTCGGCGGCCATCTTGCGGGCGCTGAGTGCCAGACCCTTCTCCGCAAGATCCTCGACCTTGTCGCGGTCCGCGGTCGCAAGCTGCAATTGCCGAGTCTGCGTTTCGCTCTTTTTGGCGAGGGTCTCGACCTCGCTTTGCAGCAGTTGCTTGAGGTCAGCAAGAGCCTGAAGCTGCAGCGTCAGCCGCTTCTTGCGCGTGTTCATGAGAGCCGTTTCGCTGTCAAGCAGGGGCTTCGCCTCCGGCTTGTCTTGCAGCTCCTTCGGCATTTCGATCGTATCCTGGTTCGCGATCTCCGCGCGCAACCGCGCCTGCTTCACCAGCAGGCGTGCACGGTCGGCCATGTAGACGACCGCGTCACCCTTGGCGTTGATGAAGTCGCGGGCGAAGCGTTGCCCGGCGTCCGCGCGGCGCAGGCCACCCGCGAGGCTCACGGCCTTGACGATCGTGAGATTGGGCGCGAACGGATATTCACCGGGCTTTTCAACGTCACCGGAGAGATAGACCGGCCGGAATTCCGACAGTTCCACCGAGGCAGAAGGTCGGTCTTTCAGAGCAAATTGCTTCTGCAGCGCCGAACCGATCTCCTGGGCGATCGCATCCGTCGTCTTGCCTGATGCGGGCATGTCACCGACGAAAGGCAGGGAAATGCTTCCTGAAGGCCCGACCGTATAGTCCCCACTGATAACCGACCAGTCGCGGATGCTGCCATCCGCGGTCTGCCACTCGGCCACCCGAATCCTCAGCTTGTCCATCATTCCGAGACGGTAGTCGTCTGCACTGGCAAGCGATGAGGACACCAATAAAGCAGCAAGTCCGGCTGCGACAACAATACCGGATCTTAGCGAACGAAATCGTCCGGCCTTGCCGTCAAGAAA
Organism: Rhizobium sp. 57MFTsu3.2; assembly: GCF_012932765.1. Lineage (NCBI taxonomy): Bacteria > Pseudomonadati > Pseudomonadota > Alphaproteobacteria > Hyphomicrobiales > Rhizobiaceae > Rhizobium > Rhizobium sp. 57MFTsu3.2. Next base: position 115,561 of record NZ_JDWI01000015.1, on the reverse strand, counting down.
GCGTCTTTCCATGAACCTTCCCCGTGTCTCAGCACGACAAGCCGCAAGGCGTTGCCGCGCAGTACTGTTTTGGGTTTTGAGATGCGGCTTAGTAGCTGCCGCGTTGAGCGCATACCGCCGGGATTGTGCGTGCGATGATCACGACATCCCGAACCAGCGACCAGTTTTCGACATAGTGCGTGTCGAAGGCGACGCGGGTGGCGTAAGAAACGTCATTGCGTCCGCTGATCTGCCAGAGGCCTGTCAGGCCAGGGCGAGCTTGCAGATAATAGACGGCCGCATTCTCGTATTTTTCGAGTTCGTCTCGAACAACGGGACGCGGACCGACGACGCTCATTTCGCCGCGGATGATATTGAAGAGCTGGGGCAGCTCATCAAGGCTCAATTTGCGTAGAACGGCACCAACGGCAGTAACCCGGGGGTCATCCTGCAGCTTGCGCGTTTCACGCCACTCTTCCATGGCCTTCGGATTGTTTCGCAGGTGCTCCTGCAGAACCTTGTCACCATTGGTGACCATTGTCCGAAACTTCAGGCAACGGAACTCCTGGCCATTGTGGCCGATGCGGCGATGTCCGTAGAAGATCGGCCCCCTGTCGGAGAGCTTCACAAGCAACATCACCATCAAAAAAAGCGGGCTCAGAAAGATGAGCCCGAGGCAGGCGGCGGACACATCGAATGCCCGTTTTGCGATCCCGCCAGTCGGCGGAAACACGCTCTGATGAACTGCGCCATAAAATGGCGAACTGTCCGATCTCGTCGCAGACTTCATAGAGGTAACTCCACTTATGTTTGCCGTTTGGTCGGGTAGGCTCAGGCCGCTTAGCTGGCCCTGACGAATTCGAAGTGTATGAGGTGATTTTGTTTTTTTAAGCCACAATTTTACGACTGACGCTTTACGACGTGTTTTTCCGGCCGCCGTTCAGATTTTTTGTTTTTAAGAATCCGCTGAAATAGTCATACAATTCTCTGGCGATCTCGAAATAATCTATGCGTGTACCAATAAAAGTCTGGGCCGTTGCTATCGGAGCCAAAGATACTGAAGTCTAGGTCGTTCCGGCATGGTGGGAGCAATTGGTGGTTTGCACTGGCGGCTTCTCGCAAAGCAATGGATTCTATTTGTCGAAAGAGTTCTCTATTGCATTGCACCATCAGTTTTGCACTGCACTAGCAAACCGATTAAAATTAAAAACTTTGTAATAAAAGTTGAACGCACAACCCCTCCAACGCACCCGTTGTGACCGACATTGTGGCACTAATGCTTACGTGTATTGCCAAATTAGGCGCAACCAAAGATCGATGTAATCTTCTTTAATCATCTTTCGCAAAAGCCCGCGAAGGGTGACAGCGCGTGGCATTTTTACCAATAGCCGGAAGAAACCTTTAAGATCGTCGCTGTACTACGCATTTCGCAGGCGCAAAAAACGTCTCCAGACCTTCAGTTGAAACAGGAAGTCCTGTAAAACATTATCCTAGGAAGGATCCCGGTGGCGCTTTCGTCTTCGATAATTGTTCGTTGAAGAAGCTCCGATGGAGGAGGCAACAGATGTATGCACCTCGCGTTATCTTCAGCATGCTCGGCGCATTGGCCGTATTTGCTGTGGCGACGTATTGGCTGAGCGGTTCCCTCGCTGGCACCGCGATCAAGACCGCAATTTGCGCCGTCCTGCTTCAGGCCGGCTACTTTGGCGGCGTGCTTTACCTTGTCTGGAAGGAATCCAGGAGCCGCACGATTCGCCCCGCCGTAAAGCGCGAAGAAGCGGAAAAAATGCCTGTGTCGCCCTTCAAGGGCTCTGAGCCGTTCAATCGCTAAGCATCGCAATTCGTACCGCGGTCGTGCCTGTCCGGCATGGAAGGCATCCTCGCCCCGTAACATCATTTGAACGGCCGCCCGTTGTCCGCCACACTTTGACGTCCTAGTTGTTGAGCGAAAACAACGGAGGCTACGCGTGGCAGAAACGGCAAGCATTTGCGTCATCATCGCAGCCAAGAACGCGGCGGACACGATAGAAACCGCCGTGAGATCGGCGCTTCGGGAGCCCGAAGTGACCGAAGTGGTGGTCGTCGATGACGGCTCCAGCGACGGCACGGCAGGGGCCGCGAGACGTGCGGACGACACCAGCGGAAGGCTGAATGTCGTCAGATTCGATCAGAACAAGGGCCCCTCTGCCGCCCGCAACCACGCCATCGACATCTCTTCGGCACCCCTGATCGCAATCCTCGATGCGGACGACTTCTTCTTCGAGGGCCGCTTTCGCCAGATGCTTGTGGAGGACGACTGGGAGTTCGTTGCCGACAACATCGCCTTTGTCGATGCCGATACAGCAAGCCAGGCGCCCCAGCGCCTACAGCAATTTGCCGCAAGCCCGCTCTTCCTCGACCTGCCCACCTTTGTCGACGGCAACATTTCCAAGCGTGGCGTTCGGCGCGGCGAGATTGGCTTCCTTAAGCCGATCATGCGACGCGCCTTCCTGGACAAGCACGGCCTGCGTTACCGCGAGGAGATGCGGCTTGGAGAGGATTACGACCTCTACATCAGGGCGCTGGCGCTCGGCGCGCGCTACAAGGTGATCCACAGCTGCGGCTACGGGGCGGTCGTGCGCGGAAATTCGCTCAGCGGTCGACACCGCACCGAAGATCTTCGTCGCCTCTACGAGGCCGATCGCGTGCTGCTGGCATCGTCAAGATTGCCGCCTGAGGCCGCCGATGCTGTGCGTCGGCACGAGCGGCACGTGCGCGGCAAATATGAGCTGCGGCGGTTCCTCGACATCAAATCACAATCGGGCCCGCTGGCGGCCATCGCCTATATCGCAACCCACCCAACCGCCTTCCCGCCCATTGCGACGGGCATCCTGATGGACAAGACCGAGCGCCTGCGAAATCCGGGTGGCGTTTCCGTCACCGCGCAAGGCGATGGCTTGCGATATCTTCTGAGCGCCCCAGCCAAGTAGCCGGGTTCGACTATCTGGAAAACTTGGCCGCCGCCAGCTGCAGCGCGCTCTGAAGCAATCGGGGATCGCGTGCCGCCCAGCGTGCGAGCAGCCGGAAATCCGGCTTCTTGCGGCGACGCAGAAGGCCGATCTGGCTCCAGATCGCCTGCTTTCGGGCGGTGTTCTTGTGCTCCTTGATCGTCTCCACCTCCCGCGGTCGGCGAGAGAAGCGGCTCTCCAGCTGGTCGAGCGCCATCCAGGTGATGAACTGCTGCTTGAGAAACTCCGGCGAGGCGTTGTCGACACCGTGGAAGATGTTGATGCCCTCGCCGCGCAGCGCCCCAGGCTCGCCGCAGAGCAGCACCTGTTTCGCGGCGATGATGCAATCGCAAAAGAACAGAACGTCCTCGGCCGCCAAGCGCAGGGCCGCGTCGAAACGAACCTTCTCGAACAGCGGCTGGCCGATGACCATGCAGGACATGTGCAGGAACGCCCAGTTCTTCAGCATGACGCCCGCGAGGTCAGGCACGTCGAGGATTAGCGGCTTGCTCAGGAGACGCCGCGCCCCCTCCTCTTTCTCGAGAGCGGCGATACCAAAATGGTAGTCGAACTCCTCGCCCCCTTCGATGGACGCCCAGTAGCAGTCGCCACCGAAAGCCTCCATCGCCTTGGCTGCATTGGCCAAATGATCGGGCGTCCAGACATCGTCGGAGTCGAGAAAGGCAACATATCGCGTCGCCTCCGGCACATGATCGAGTCCCGTGTTCCGGGCACCGCCCGGTCCGGCATTCGGCTGGGCGATCACCGTGACACGCGCCCTATCCTCCTCCGACAGCGACGCTAGGTCCGCATCCGGAGAGCGTGGCGACTGGTCGTCGACGACGATGACATCAACATCCTTGAAGCTTTGCGAGAAGACCGACGCCAGGGCGCGGCTGAGAATGCCGTCCTGACGTTGGTAGAAGGGGATGATGATCGTGAAGGTCGCCATACGCTCTCCTTGAGATACGCGAAGTGATGTTTTCCGCCCCTGACGCATCTAGGGGTGAATGAAAGTGCAGCAAGTCTGCTGCACTGCAAAATGATGACGTTCATTTCGGCCGAAGTTTGTCAAAGCGGGTGATCTGAGCGGGTCGTCCCAAACTGTATCGGAACGAAACGGCCGTTCAGTCCCAAGCCGCAATTCGGCCACGATCGGAGCAATTCGTCAGCCTCGCGTTGTAACAATCGTTCACTAGTCAACAAAAACTTTCAGGCCCCGCGGCGCATAAAGAACCCAGAAATTGATGAATATCATCATGTTATGAAATGCACTGCTCACGTTGACGTTGAGCTCGATTCGGCAGACCCCTGCGTAGGCGTTTTCCCATACTGAGCCAGGACAGAACGACTGTTACGAAGTGGGACCGCCGATCACTTTTTGCTGCAGTGCCATATTTTCTTCCGGGAATCCGCCGTAGCTTTCTCGGCGCGGGCTCGAGTCTGCTCTGATTGAAAACGGTCGCAAGGGGAGGTGCGGCCCAAAAGGGGTGACTGATAACGTGAATGTTGATGCGAATGTATCGTCGCGGATCAATCTGATGCGCATCGTGCTCATTTCGGGCATTGTGTTTGTTCACATACCGTTCGATGCCGCCAGCAGTCCCTACGACGGGACCTACGGCGCATTTGACTGGATTCGGGTTTTCCTGACGGAGGCGCTCTTTCGCGTCGGCGTTCCCTGCCTGAGCGCGATCTCGGGCTATCTGCTGTTTCGCGGCGGACAGGAAAACTTCAGCTACAGGAAAACCGTGCGCACGAAAGTGCAGACGGTGTTCCTGCCATTCCTGCTCTGGAACTGCGCGTTCATTGCAGCGATCATTCTGGCGACCAGTGTCGGCATCGGTGACGGCTATCTGCCTGATCCGCTGAACGCGTCCGGCCGCGATCTCATGACGCAAGTGCTGGCAGTGGAGAATTTTCCTGACAATGTGCCGCTCTACTTCCTCCGCGATCTCTTCGTCTGCATCCTGCTTTCACCGATCCTCGCGTGGCTGATCAGCCGTGCGCCGATTTTGACGTTGACCGCCTTGCTGGTGATCGCGCTGATTCCGGAGCTGTCGATCTACATCGTTCTCAAGCGCTCGATCCTCTTCAGCTTCAGTCTCGGCATCTTCATTGCCCTGCAGCAGTTCGACTTGAAGGCTCTCGATCGCTTTGCGCCGGTTGGCGTCTTTCTCTTGCTCGCCGCCTCGGCGCTCCTCGCAACGGCGATCTTCTTCACGGGCCCGTCCTTGCCGGACTGGGTGCAATTGTTTCGCAACGCGCTAGCAATCGTCGGCGCTCTTGGCTTCTGGCTGCTATCGGCGCCGCTGATCAAGACGCAACTCGGCCAACGGCTCGCGAAAACGGGAAGCCTGAGCTTCTGGATCTTCTGCGCCCACTATCCGCTACTCGTCTTTTTCTGGATCCTATGGGGCAAGTCGGACCTGAGCTTCTACCCGCTCTTCTTCGTTCTGTCTTTCGCGCTGCTGTTTCCGTTTCTCACGTTCTCGAACGGGCTCTGCCGGAAGAATTTTCCGCGGCTCTACGCAATCCTGACGGGTGGCAGAACCAAACGGTCCGCAAAACCGACGTCGCCGCACGACGTCTCCCCCGAACTTGCTACACAGCAAAGGTGACACATGACGACCCAAATCGCCCATGCGCGAAAACTTTGCCTCGGCCTGATCGCCATTACGGCAGCCTGCGCTTCAGCGCTGCCGGCTTCAGCACAGCAGGCATCCGGAAAGTCCTTCGTCGACGATTTCGACAAGATCAACCATGGCTTCTGGTACGTTTCTGACGGCTGGAACAACGGCGCCCACCAGAATTGCACCTGGTCGAAGAACAACGCGAAGGCCGAGGACGGCGCCCTTCAGCTTTCGTTCGCCGACGGAAAATCGAACGACCGCAACTACTTGTGTGGTGAGATCCAGACGACCAAGCGTTACAGCTACGGCACCTACGAAGCCCGCATCAAGGCTGGAACAGGCTCGGGGCTGAACTCCGCTTTCTTCACCTATATCGGTCCAGCCGACAAGCAGAAGCACGATGAGATCGACTTCGAAGTGCTGGGCAAGAACACCGGCGAGGTGCAGGTGAACCAGTATGTGCAGGCCAAGGGTGGCAACGAGAAACTCGTTCCGGTTGGCAACAAAGCCGATGAGGGCTTCAATGACTATGCCTTTATCTGGGAAAAGGATCGACTGCGTTACTACCTGAACGGCAAGCTTGTTCAGGACGTTACTGATCCGTCGAAGATACCGTCCAACCCGCAGAAGATCTTCTTCAGCCTATGGGGTTCCGACACACTTTCGAACTGGATGGGGCGCTTCAACTACACGAAGCCAACCACTCTCAGCGTTGACCGCGTGGCCTTCACCGCGCTCGGCGACAAGTGCCAGTTCCCTGAATCGATCGCATGCACGCTCAACTGACCAGCGCGGGCCAAGCCCATACAGCAAAAGGAACGTCGATGCTCAAAGTGCTCTACCTCGTGCACGACCTGGCAGATCCGGCCGTCAGACGGCGGGTGCTGATGCTGCGCGAGGGCGGCGCCGAGGTCGTGCTTGCCGGTTTCCGCCGCGGCGAGAACCGGCTTGCGGAAGTGCATGGCGTCACGCCGATCGAGCTTGGACGCACGGCCGATGCCAAATTTGCGCAGCGCATGAGCGCCGTCGCAAAGGCGATGACCGGCCTCAAGGCTCTGTTGAAGAACGTAGAGAAGCCCGATCTCATCATCGGCCGCAATCTGGAGGCACTGGCCGTCGCGCACAAAGCCAACACGCTTTTCGGTGGCAACGTTCCCGTTGTCTACGAATGCCTGGATATCCATCGCCTTCTGCTGCGCGACGACGTGGTCGGCAAGGCGATCCGCCGCGCAGAGGCGCATTTCGGCAGGAATACCAAGCTCATTCTGACCAGCTCTCCGGCTTTCATCGAGAACTATTTCAATCCTCGCTCCGGCGTCAAAGCCGAGATGCTTCTGATCGAGAACAAGGTCATCGCCCTTGACGAAGCCGCTATCGAGCCGGCATTTGGCCGTCCCCTGAAGCAACCGGGCGAGCCGTGGAAGATCGGCTGGTTCGGTGCGCTTCGCTGCCGCAAGTCGCTCGGCCTTCTTGCCGAATTCTCGCGCCGCATGGAAGGCAAGGTCGAGATCGTTCTGCGTGGTCGCCCCGCCTACTCGGAGTTCGAGGATTTCGATGCCTTCGTGCGCGACGAGCCCTATCTTCGTTTCGAAGGCCCCTATCGCAATCCCGAGGATTTGCGGGCGATCTACGACGACGTCCATTTCTCCTGGGCGATCGATTTCTTCGAGGACGGCCTCAATTCGAGCTGGCTCCTGCCGAACCGGCTCTATGAGGGATGCCTGTATGGCGCCGTGCCGATTGCCCTCGAAGGCACGGAGACCGCGCGCTTCCTCCAGTCACGCGACATCGGCCTAGAGCTTTCCGAAGCCAACGTTTCGCAGCTCGCAGAGTTGTTCGAAACCATGACAGGCGAGCGGCACCGCGCATTGAGCGAGGCCGTCGCCGCCAAGGATCGCAAGATCTGGCTTGCCGACCGCAGCGATTGCGCGGCCCTCGTCGCAAGCCTTTCCCGCCTTGTCCCGGCAACCGCAGAGAGGGGCGGTGCCGGCGCAATCATTCCAACAAGCGTGTCTCCAGAAGGGTGGACAACCATGAAGCCTGATGTCGGTGCCAGCGTCTCCAGTCTCATCATCATTCCCTGCCTGAACGAAGAGAAGCATATCGAGGCGTTGCTCGCCAAATTGAGCCTCGAAATCGATCACATGGATGCCCGGATCGTCGTCGCCGACGGCGGCAGCACGGATGCGACACGCGACATCGTCGCTCGCATCAGCGCTGCCGATCCGCGGATCGTGCTCTTGCACAATCCCCGACGGATCCAGAGTGCGGCGGTCAATCTCGCGGTTCAGACCTTTGGCCGTGACTACGACTACCTGATCCGGATCGACGCACACGGCGATTACCCCGCCGATTACTGCCGACGCCTCGTTCAGGAGGCCGTGCTCACCCAGGCGGACTCCGTCGTGGTCGCCATGGAAACGGTCGGCTTCGGTGTCTTCCAGAAGGCAACTGCCTTTGCTCAGAATTCCAAACTCGGGAATGGCGGTTCCAAGCATCGCGAGGGCGCCAAGGGGCATTGGACCAATCACGGCCATCACGCGCTGATGCGCATCGCGGCCTTCGACGCGGTCGGCGGCTACGATGAAACCTTCAGCCACAACGAGGATGCGGAGCTCGACTACCGCCTGAAGCAGGCGGGCTTCGGCATCTGGATGACCGACAAGACGCGAATGACCTACTATCCGCGCTCGACCATTTCGACGTTGTTCCGCCAATATCTTGGCTATGGCAGAGGTCGCGCGAAGAACATCCTGAAGCATGGCAGCATGCCCAATCTTCGGCAGATGCTCCCGCTTCTCGTCGTTCCGGTCTTTATCGGCGCATTTCTTGCCGTTCTGAACTGGGCGGCCGTTATCCCATTCAGCCTCTGGGCCGTCGCATGCGTCGGCTACGGCTTCTGGATGGCCATCGGCCACAAGAATCCATACGGCCCGCTTGCCGCTGTTTCGGCAATGGTGATGCACTTCGCCTGGTCTGCCGGTTTCTGGATGGAGCTTCTGAGCTTCCGCGGCAGAAAGGTCTCTTCATGAACGACATGCCCCCCCTGCAGATCGATATCGGCATTTGCACTTACCGCCGCGCTTCGCTTGACGAAGCGCTGCTTTCGCTTGCGGTCCTCGCGGTGCCCGATGGAGCAACGCTGCGGATCATCGTCGCCGACAACGACAAGGTTCCGAGCGCCAAGGAACGGGTCGATGCGCTTCGTCCGACCATTCCGCATGAAATTGCCTATGTGCACTGCCCGGCATCGAACATTTCGATTGCCCGCAATGCATGCCTGGAAAATGCGACGGGCGATTTCCTTGCCTTCATCGACGATGATGAGGATGCCAGCGAGGAATGGCTGGTGGAATTGCTTGCCGTTGCCAGGAAGACCAAGGCGGATGCGGTGCTTGGCCCCGTCCGCAGCGTCTACTCGTCCACGGCGCCGAACTGGATGCGCGAGGGCGACTTCCACTCGACCCTGCCCGTATGGGTCTGCGGTGAAATCCGCACCGGTTACACCTGCAACGTCCTTCTTCGCCTCGATTCGCCCCATGTGGTCGGGCGCCGCTTCAACCTTGCACTTGGGCGCACCGGCGGCGAGGACACGGAGTTCTTCAGCCACATGCATGCCGATGGCGGCGGGATTGCCTTTGCACCCGAGGCCTATGTTTATGAACCGGTGACCGAAAGCCGCGCTGGCCTGTCCTGGCTTGCCAAGCGCCGCTTCCGCTTCGGCCAGACGCATGGGCGGCTGCTCCAGGAAAAGAACGCTGGCCCGCAGCGGCTAAAGCAGATCGGCCTGGCGGCAGCCAAGGCGGCCTTCTGCTACGGCGCGGCGCTTGCCTGCGTCTTTTCTCCGGTTCTGCGGTATCGCTACGCCCTTCGCGGCCTCATGCATACCGGCGTGGTGAGTGGCCTGCTCGGCGTTCGTGAGATTCGTCAGTATGGAACGGCGGAGGCTGCATGACGCAAACCCAGCCCGACGTCAGCTTCATCGTCGCTGCCTACAATGCCGAGGAGACGCTCGCCAAGGCGATCGACAGCGCCCTTGCACAAGAGGGCGTGTCGGTTGAGGTGATCGTCGCCGATGACTGCTCAACGGACGAGACGAGAACCATTGCGGAAAGTTACGCGAACAGGGGCGTGAAGCTCCTGGCGCTTGGGCGCAATGGTGGGCCGGCGGCAGCGCGCAATGCCGCGTTGTCGGCTGCAACCGGCCGGTGGCTTGCAGTGCTCGACTCCGACGACACGGTCGAGCCGCAGCGTTTGCAGCGCATGATCAAGCGCGCAGAGAATGCCGGTGCCCAGATTGCCGTCGACAATCTCCGTGTCATTCGCGCCGACGGCACGCCGCCGGAGACGATGTTTATCCAGCAGTCGTTGGCCGAGACACCTGAGCTGACGCTTCCGATATTCATACGATCGAATGCCCTTTTTCAGACAACGCATAACTTTGGTTATCTCAAGCCGATCTTTCAGCGCGCCTTTATCGAACAGCATGGACTTCGCTTCAACGAAGCCCTCAAGGTCGGTGAGGACTATCTGTTTCTCGCCTCGGCCATGGCGCTTGGTGGGCGTTGCGTGATCGAGCCAATCCCTGGCTACGACTATCAGATTCGTGAGGGATCGATTTCACGCGTTCTTGCCCTTCATCACATCGATGCCATGATCGAGGGTGATAAGGCCTTCCTTCGAGATCACACGCTGGATGCGGAGGCGGCGGCCGCACAGGAGTTTCGCGAACAAAGCCTCCGCCGGGGCCGCGCATTCCTCATCCTCGTACAGAACATCAAAGACCGGTCGATCTCCGGAGCGATCAAGACGGCCTGGAGCAATCCGTCGGCGTTGGCCCATCTGAGGATGCCAATAGCCATTCGGATCAATCGCGCACTCGCGCCGCTTCGCCACTTGGTAAGCCCTCGGACCGACCTTACAGCCATCGATGGCGTGACCCGCTCCCGCAAAGGATAGAGCCATGAACCAACGGAACCTGACCTTGCACAGCACTCTGCCCAAAGCGGCCGACGATTCCGATTCTTTCATCGACATCGATCGCCTGATTGCCATCCTGATCCGGCGCGCCGGATCAATCGCGCTCTGCGTTGCCGCAACCGTGACGCTCGCCGTCATCTTTCTGCTCCTTGCGACCCCGCAATATACGTCGATGACGCAGATCCTGCTCGATGACGACATCGCGAAATACGCGCAGGATCCGACGCCGGCCGCCAGCTCGCAGCAGGTCGACATGCAGATCGCCAGCGCCGTCGAAATTCTCAAGTCGAACGAACTTGCGCTTCGCGTCGTCGATGCCGAGAAACTTCAGGACAATTCGACAATCCTTGACCCTTCGAAGTCGCCAGTTGAGCTAGTCAAGTCCGGCGTGAAGCTGATCGTCAGCGCCTTGGCGCCCGGCGGTCCGCCGGTAACGGAAGACGATGCGCGCAACGGCCGCCGCCAGAAGGCGGCCGCCCTGCTGCAGGAGGCCGTGGCGGTATCGCGGGTCAATCGCAGCTCCGTTCTCGCGGTTTCCTTCCGTTCGACCGACAAGCTTCTGGCACAACGGATCACCAAGGCGTACGCCACCGCCTACCTGAACGATCAGCTGAACGCCAACTTCGACGCCACGGAAAGCGCCTCGGTGTGGCTGCAGCAGCGCCTTGCGGATCTTCGCGAGCGGTCGCAGCAGGCTGCCCTCGATGTCGCGAAGTTCAAGTCCGACAACGGCCTCACGTCGGCCAATGGCGAACTGATGTCGGAACAGCAGCTTGCCGACCTGAACAAGCAACTGATCGTCGCCCAGGCAGACAGTGCCAGCGCGTCGGCCCGCTACAGCCAGTTCAAATCGATCATCGACCTTGGTCCGGAGAGCGCTGTGAACAACGCCGCGATCTCGTCAGGCCAAGCGGATAATACCGTGATCAAGGATTTGCGCACGCGTTACGCCGCGGTGAACAAGCGCGAGCAGGAGGTTACAACCAACTTCGGGGAAGACCATCCGCAGGCCGTCGCTTTGCGTGCCGAAAAGCAGGACCTGACCCGCCAGATCTATCAGGAACTGCAGCAACTGACGGCCAGCTACCACAACGAATCCGAAGTCGCGCGCGTACGCGAGGCCTCGCTCCGCCAGAACATCGAACACCTGACTGGCAAGAATTCGGAGGCCGACAGGTCGCTCGTCCAACTCAACGATCTCGAGCAGCGCGCGACCGCCCTGAAGACCCTTTATGAATCCTACCTCGGCAAATACGAGGAAGCCTCGCAGCAACAGTCCTTCCCGATCGCCAAGGCTCGCGTCATCTCTGAAGCCGGCGTGCCGGCATCGCCGTCCAGCCCGAAAAAGACCATGACGCTTGGCCTCGCCATCGTTCTCGGCCTGATGGCCGGGGGTGGACTTACGGCGTTCCAGGAATTCCGTGAACGGTTCTTCCGTGTCGAAGGCGATGTCAGGACGATCCTTGGCCTCAAGTTCCTCGGCTACCTGCCGCTCATCGGCAAGGCGCCGCGGGAGGGTAAGATCTTCCGGCCGCGCACCAATCCGCCGGTCGAAGCCGCCGAAGCAGAGTCGGATGCAACCTTCGAACGCATCATGCGCGTCGTCCTCGAGGCGCCACGCTCGGTCTTCGCCGAAACGCTGCGCAACGCGAAGCTTGCAAGCGACGTCATGTTCCTGGGCAAGTCGGACCGCGTCATCGGAGTCGTCTCGGCGATGCCGGGAGAAGGCAAGTCGACCACGGCGGCCAATTTCGCAGCACTTCTCGCCTCCAGCGGCAAGCGCACGCTGCTGATTGACGCCGACCTGCGCAATCCGGGCCTGACCCGTATGCTGCGGAACCCACCGCAACAGGGTCTTGTCGAAGCAGTCCTCGGTGAGGTTCCGTGGGCGAGTGCCGTCAAGATCGATCCGATAACGAAGCTCGCGATCCTGCCGGTTCTGCCGAACGATCACCTTATGCACACGAGCGAACTGCTTGCTTCGCAGGGCATGTTCAATCTGATGGAAAATGCCCGCAAGATGTTCGACTACATCGTGGTCGACCTTGCACCGCTCGGCCCTGTTATCGACGCCAAGGCGTTTGCTCCGCAGGTAGACGGCTTCCTGTTTGTGACCGAATGGGGCTCGACACCGACATCAGTCGTGCGCGACCTTCTGAATTCCGAGCCGCAGATCAAGTCGAAGATTCTGGGTGTGATCCTCAACAAGACCGACATGACGGAACTCGGCAAGTTCACCAACTTCGGCGGCACTGAACGCTACCGCCACAAATATGTGAGCTACTACACCGAAGAGACGTCAAGGAAGCGGGAGCCCGCAGAAGCCGGCGCCTGATCACGTCTGGAAGAGATGCACGCGCCCTCTCCACAGTCTGGCAACCGTAAGTCTGCCGCTGTGGAAGGCGCCTGTATCAAGGTTGAGCCTCATCGGCAGGACCTCGGGCTCATCGTTCGGCGTATGGCCATGAACGATCACTTTCGGCAGCGGCCGGCTGCTCTCGAAAAAGCGATGGCGGATGAAAACGAGATCCTCGTCGCTTTGCGCATCGATCGGCAGCATCGGATCGATGCCGGCATGAACGAACAGAACATTCGGCGTGTCGACGAAGATCGGCAGGGATCGCAGGAAATCTATGTGCGGCTTCGGTATTGACTGCTTGATGTAGCCCACGAGCTTGGCGGCGTTCGGAAAAACCAGCGGCAGTTGTTCCGGATCGAGCCCGTAGGAGCGTAGCAGCGCATCCGACCCCATCCGCATCCAATCCGAGAAGGAAACCAGACCGTCGAGATAGTCGAGCATCGTGGTCTCGTGGTTCCCGGTCAGGCAGATGCGGTCGAAATTCGCCGCTGGAGGCATCATCAGGTGCGAGATCACCTGTGCCGAAGAGGGGCCGCGATCAATGTAGTCACCGAGCGTGATGATAAGCTTGCGCCCCGGGATCACGGCAGCGTCGTCAATGATGGCCTGCTCCGCCTTCAGCAGCAGGTCGTACCTGCCATGAATGTCACCGATGGCGTAGATCGGAATGTCGCCGGGATCCAGTTTCAGCCGCTCATGGACTGTTGAAGGCATGTTGAACCTCTCATTGCGGACAGCGAAGCGTCGCACGCTTCGCATTAGTGCAATCAAGCGACAATAAAATTCAATCGCTCGTGCATTCGTAGAAAAACGCGCCTTATCATTGCACCCGCGATCCAGCAATCCTAGAGGCGCAACTGATAGGAGAAGCGATGGGAACCGTATCGCGGTTTCAAGACCGGACAAGACCAGCCGCGCACCGTATCGAAACCGAGGAAGAGGCGATAGCCACCGCGCGCCGCCTTGCCGCGGACTTTGCGCTGCAGGCGAGCGAGCGTGACATCAACCGGGTGTTTCCTCGCGCGGAGCTCGACGCCCTTTTCCAGTCGGGACTGACGGCCGTGACCGTGCCGCCTGAGAACGAGGGGCTGGACGTCGGCAATGCGCTTCTCGGCGAGATCGTTGCCATAATCGCTGAAGGCGATTCTTCCATCGGGGAGTGCCTCGAACGCCATTTCACGGTGCTCGAGGAACTCCGGAGTGAACAGAATGAAGAGCGAAAGGCACTCTTCTTCGCTCACGTCCTTGCCGGCGATCATTTCGTCGCAGCAGATTTTCCCGAAGCCGGTGCGGCTGTTCCCTCCGGCCTCCATTATCAATTAAGCGGCCGGAGCTTGCGTGCGCCCGGCATCCTCTTTGCCGATTGGATCGCTGTCGAAGCGACTGACACGCAAGGGCAATCGGTTCGCTTCTACCTTCCCCGCGAAGCCGCGGGCCTGCAGATCATCGATGACTGGGATGGTTTCGGGCAACGGACGAATGGCGCCGGAACCGCTGTCGCCCAAGGTGTCACCGGGAACGCCGAAGAGACGGACAATCAACGGCAACGCCACTCGACCAGTTCGGCGCTGGCCGCCCTACTCCATGCAGGCACGGACCTCGGCATTGCCCGGGCCGCGCTCGCCAACCTCCGGGAGGCGCCGCTCTCAGCCAGCATCGGCAAGCTTGCCCTTTCCGTGCAGGCGACTGCAGCGCTCCTGGAAAGCGCCGGCAACAAACTCGATTTTTCCCAGGTCGGCCCATCGACCGGCGCGGTCGAACTCGCGTTCTTCTCCGCTTCAGCTGCCAAGATCATGGCAAGCAGGACGGCCCTGGAAGTCGCCAACGCACTGTTCGAGCTGTCGGGCTCCGGCGCGACAAGCATCGGCCGGAATCTCGATCGACATTGGAGAAATGCGCGAATTCGCGCGAATGATGCGGCCGACGACGATCTTTACCGGGCGGCAGCAGAGCATTATTTTGGCGGTAGCTGATGCTGCTTAGTTGGCAACCGAGATAGCGACTTCCTCGTCCGCATCGTCCAGCTTGCTGCCCGACGCGACGAACTGCTCAAGCGTCATATTGTCAAGAATGTCTGCGATCGCATCGCGGACCTCAGTCATGGAGCGCCGCACCTGACAGTTTTCGGGATCGGAACAGTCGTCGCAAGCTTCGTAAGCTGTACGGCTCGCACAGCGAATAGGCGCCAAAGGCCCGTCAAGCGTGCGGATGACGTGGCCAATGCGAATTTCAGACGCCGGACGCGACAGCGAGTACCCGCCACCGGGGCCCTTTTTCGACCGAAGAATGCCGACATTTCGCAATTCGAGAAGAATCGTATCCAGGAATTTCTTCGGAATGTTGTTGCGCGAAGCAACGTCATTGATGAAGGCGGTTTCCCCCGGCGCAAGCCGCGCCAAGTCAACCAGCGCCTTCAGCCCATACTTTCCCTTTTTCGTCAGCATTTCTTGTTGCCTTACGCCCCCGTACTCTCCATCCCCATTATTCAGCAAATAACGCCAAAACCGTGAACACACAACAAATAGCTATTATTTATATAGTTTATATTCGCCTTCTGCTCGCCCCGGGAACGACTCCGGAAGGCGAAAGAGCTCGACCTTCTCCGAGAAGCCCTTGAGCGCGTGCCAGCCCACCGAGACGGCCTCGGCCTGAGCCTCGCACCGGAATGCATCGGACATCAGGAGCGGGACGCGAAGATCTCCGCATGCCGTTTGGATGCGGCTGACCAGATTCACGTCGGGACCGATCAACGTGAAATCGAGGCGGCGACCGGATCCGATATTGCCGTAGCTGACTTCGCCATGGTGCAGGGCGATCCCGACGTTGAGAGCGATATCGCCGAACTCGAATTTATCGATCTCACGCAGAATGTCCTTGGCGGCGATCAATGCCGAAGCGCTACTGCGGGCCGGATCATAGCCAGGAAAGAACGCAAGGACGGCATCGCCCATAAATTTCAGAACTTCGCCGCCTTCGCGCGTGATGGCGGGAATGACCTTGTCGAAATAGGCGTTGAGCAACTCGAGCACGCTGTTGCTTGGCAGCCTGTTGGATATCTCCGTGAACCCGCGCAGATCGCAAAGCAGAAGAGCCGCCTCAATGGACTCGATCTCGCCCTGCCGGACTCGCCCGGCAAGGATGCGCTGCGCTGTGAGCGGACCGATATAGGTGTCGAGCAGGCTGAGTTCGACTTGACGCATCACCCGCAATTCGCAGGTGTTGCGCAACGCCGGGAGGATCCGCTCGAGAGCCTGGATTTCGGCAGGTGTAAAGCCGCCGGGCCGCCGGGTCCCGAAGGCAGCCGCGCTCACCGGCCCGTCGGCATTGCAAAGAGGCGCGATCATCAATTGCACGAGGCCACGGCCTGCAAAGATATCGATATCCTGCCAGCGGCCGTGCATGCTGTCACCCAGCCCGACAACCAGCGGCTCGCGGCTGTCCATGACCTTGCGCAAAGGACTGCTGGCAAAGGTCTGGCGCGCGCTGTGTTCGCGATCGTGGATCTCGACCGGATCGCCCGGAGCCCAGGCAAGCGTACGGCCAATCAGTTCCGGATGAAGCGTCATGAGATGAAGCGTCATGCGATCGATAGGCAGTCCGAGTGCCAGTAGGCGGCGGCCGAGGGTGGAGATCAGGCCGGGCTCATCGAGCGCATGGCATTCATCGCCGGAGAGCCACTCGATCAACGACAGCAGTGAGTTTGTATTGCCTGCTACGCGATCTGTCTTTGAGGGGCGGGTCTCGGTTTCGATTTGGAGGATGCGGTTCATGGCGTTTCTCCCTGGTGGCGGAGTGAGGCGCTAGTGAGCGCCGCCCCCGGACAGATGACCCGGCTTCTTCAGCAGCAGCGTTGCGAGCAGTGCGACGAGCAATGCAGCACCGAGCACGAAGAATGTGTCGCTGAAGGCCATGATGTTGGCCTGCTTGCGCAGCTTGAGCGCGATGGCGACGACGGCCTTGTTGGTGGCAACGGCCTGATCGCTGACACCGTGACTCATGAAGTAGGCGGTCAGTTTCGCTACACGATCCCGAGTGGCTTCTTCGAAGACCGAGATCGAATTCGTCAGGATATTCGAATGGAATTGCTCGCGCTTGCTCAGAAAGGTCTGCAGGCTTGCGATGCCGACGGCGCCTCCGAGGTTACGCATCATGTTGAAGAGCGCGGATGCGGAACCTGCATTTTCCTGTTCGATGCCCGCTGTTGCGACGGCCGAGAGCGGCGCGAAGACAAGCGCCTGCCCGACGGCGCGGATGACGTTTGGCCAGAAGAGCTGGTCACTCGCATAGTCGGCGGTCATGTAGACATTCATGAAATTCGAAGCGGCAAACAGCGCAAAACCGAAGGCGATCAGTAAGCGAACGTCAAAACGCTTCATCAGGCGGGGCACCAGCGGGATCAACAGCAGCTGCGGAATGCCCGTCCAGGCGAGGACCATGCCGATCTGCTCGGAATTGTAGCCCTGGATGCGCGACAGATAGATTGGAAGAACGAAGGCAGAGCCATAAAGGGCGATCCCAAGCAGGACGTTCGCCACAATCCCGAAGCCGAAGTTGCGACGGACGAGGAGCCTGAGGTTTAGCAGCGGATGGGCGGTCTTCAGCTCGATAATGAGGAACAGCGTCAACGACACGACAGCGATGATCGACAGGCGGACGATGAAATCCGATCCGAACCAGTCCTCCTTGTTCCCCTCTTCCAACACCGTCTGCAGGGCGGCAAGGCCGATTGCCATGGTGATGATGCCCGGCCAATCGCCCTTGGCGAGCAGACCGAGTTTCATCGGAGCGCGATCGAGCGACGCCCAGAGCATTCCCACCATGAGCAAACCGGGAACCAGATTGACGTAGAAGATGAACTCCCAGCCGTAGTTCTCGGTCAGATATCCGCCGATGGTAGGCCCGATGGCAGGAGCAAAGGTCGCCGAGAGGGCAAAGAGGGCCAGACCGATCGGCTGCTTGGGCTTCGGCAGAAGCGTGATGATGATGGTGAACGCCATGGGGATCAGCACGCCGCCCGCAAAGCCCTGAACGGCGCGCAGCACGATCATCTGCTGGAGGTTCGCCGCGAAAGCACAGGCGACGGAAAATAGCAGGAACAAAATGGCGTTGGTCAGGAGATACTTGCGGACGGAAAAGACCTGAGCAAGCCAACCGCTGAGAGGGATGACCACGATCTCCGCAATCAGGTAGGAGGTCGAAATCCAGCCACCGTCGTCCTTGCCCGCGCCGATCGCACCCTGGATATCCGCGAGCGAAGCGTTGACGATCTGGATATTGAGGACGGCCATGAACGCGCCGAGCGTCGAACCGACGACGGCGCTCCACATGCGAAAGGCGCTCATCGCAGCTGCGGGCTTCGGAGCCGCAGCGTCCACTGGACGCGGGCTGGAATTGTTGGCGACGATCTGAAGTGTAGCCATGACGTCTCTCCTTCCGGCTATGCGGAAACAATCTCATGACGAGGTTCGGCTGATAATTCGGGAAAGGAGGGAAGGATCATCCAGTCAGGCTGGATAATCCTTCCCGGTACCACCTACCTGACGGCCGCTTTGGTATCGATCTCAGGCTCGACGGACATTCCGGCGCGAAGCAAACCGCTCACTTTCTCGTCGTCGATGACGATCTTTACCGGGATGCGCTGGACGATCTTGGTGAAGTTGCCGGTCGCATTGTCAGGGGGTAGCAGTGAGAACTCCAGCCCGCTCGCTGGTGAAATACTGTCGACATGGCCCTTGATTTCCACGTCGGGGAAACTGTCCACCTTGACCTCGACAGGCTGCCCGGCGCGTACATGAGTGAGCTGTGTTTCCTTGAAGTTGGCGACGACATAGACGGAATGCAGCGGCACGACCGCCATCAACTGCGTCCCCGAGGTTACGAACTGTCCGACTCGAATGGTGCGGGCGCCGACGGTGCCGTCGACCGGAGCGATGATCTGTGTATAGGAAAGGTTAAGTTCAGCCTGATGCTGGGCGGCGGCGGCGCGCTCACGCTGCGCGACAGCCTGCTCGCGCTGTGTCTGAAGAACGGGCACCTTCTTTTCCGCGGCGACCAGCGCGGCCCGATCCCGTTCAAGTGCCGCCTGCGCCTGATCGCGAAGTGATTGGCTCTGTTCCGCCCGCGACTGCGTACCGGCACCATTGGTGATCAGCCGTTGCGAACGGGCCGCATCGGAGCGAGCAAAATCCAGCGTCGCCAGTGATGCATCGATCGTCGCCCTGGCCTGGCCGATGATCGACTGCTGCAGTTCGATCTGCGCATCGAGATTTGTGATGGCTGCAGTTGCGGCCTTGACGTCGGCCTTGACCTGGGACAATGCGGCCTGATGGTCGCGATCGTCGATCTTGGCGAGCACCTGCCCAGCCTTGACTGCATCGTTATCACCGACAAGGACTGCGGCGACATAGCCCGAGACCTTCGGTGCAACGGTCGTATAGTCGGCCTTCACATAGGCATCATCAGTGGATTCGATGAAACGGCCAACCGTCCAATAGTGATGGCCGTAGTCCGCCACAAAGGCGGCACCGGCAAGAAACGCGGCAGCCAAGATCGTCCGCTTAACGAGCTTGCGACCCTTCTTGCCTTTGGCTTCGACGGCAGAGGCAACGTCCGCTGCCGGTGCAGCCGGGGCTTCGGTGACCCTTGCAACCTCGGGCTCGCCGGCCGCCTCGAAGGCTTCCTTGCGGGGTAATTCGACCATTGTCCTTCTCCAGTGGTTTGCCTCGTCAGGCGAGGCTAAATTCGATGAGACAGACAATGCGTCGTTACGCGCGATCTGATAATCTGCTTAAATCGGGAAGGATCATCAACTCAGAGCGGATAATCTAGGGGGTGCAATGGATCGGCTGACGAGCCTCACAGTCTTTGGTCGCGTGGTGGAGTGCGGCGGCTTTTCAGCGGCCGCGCGCCGTCTCAACATGTCGGTGACGATGGTCGGCAACCACGTGCAGTCCCTCGAGGACAGGCTGGGCGTCAGGTTGCTCAACCGCACCACGCGCAAGGTCAGCCTCACGGAAACCGGCAAGTACTACTACGAACGCTCGGCTCAGATACTTGCCGATCTCGAGGAAGCCGACAGCACGGCCGGTGCAATGAGCTCGACACCGCGCGGCACGCTCAAGGTCTATACCAGCGCGGCCATCGTCCGCTTCCTGCTGCCCGTCGTCAGCGAGTATCTTGAGCTATATCCCTCGATCGCGCTCGACCTGAGTGTTGGGGAGAGGATGATCGATATGGTCGAGGAAGGTTACGACCTCGTGATCCGCACCGTGCCGCCACCGGATTCGAGCCTTGTTGTCAGGAAGTTGACGCCATGGCGCCATATCCTGGTCTGCTCGCCGAACTACCTTGAGAACCATCCGGCGCCACAGGTCCCGGCGGATTTGGCAAATCACAACTGCCTCCAATATACGTATTACCCCTACGGAGACGAATGGCGCTTCGAAGATGCAGATGGCGCCCAGATGAGTGTGAAGATTGGCGGCAACGTCGTATCCAACAGTGCCGAGACCCTGCGGCACCTCACGACGACGGGCCAGGGCATATTCCTGGCACCAAGTTTCGTTGTGTTTGATGACATCGCCTCCGGACGATTTGTCCGGGTCATGCGCGACTATCGCGCCGTCGAGTTCAGCATCAATGCCATCTATCCGAACCGCAACCACTTGCCGACGAAAGTTCGCCTGTTCATCGACCTCCTCGCGGAGCGCTTCGCGGAGCACCGGAAATGGATGACGTGAGGGCCTTGGTCAGTTCGTGTTCTGCGTCGGCGGCGGTGCGGTGCTGGGGCTGCTTGCCCCTGCCGGTGCTCTCGGTGCAGGGCTGGTGCCACCGCCCGTCCAAACGCTGAACGCCAAGAGGACCGCGGCAACCACGAAGGCGACAGCGCCCAGCAACGCCCAGGCGGACAGGCTGCGCCCTTCTCGGGACAGCGCCGTTTCCTGCGCTTCGTAAGCAGTTTGCCGATCGCTGGAATGATTGTCCGGCCTGTTGTCATTGGCGGTCATCATTGCACCTCTGGCAACGAAACGCCGGCGGCGTTCGCCAAGTTCCAAGAGATCAGATCAGAGGATCCCGTCCTTCGGCAACGGCGAGGTTCAGTTCGCGGGCGATGTCCTCCGCGTCCCTCTTGCTAAGGCCGACGAAATCCCTTCCGTCCGTTGCCGCCGGCAAGGACGTCAAGGTATCGACGATCGTCCACCTGCCACGCGGCTCCTGACGGATTTCGTAACGGGGAAGATCCTCGGATGGACAAGCTTCATCTGTCACGTTCTTACCGCTACCTCAGAGTGCTCCTGGGCCACATCTGGCGCGATGCATGGCTTTTGCAAGGCATCTCTGCCTACGCCTTTACATCCGGAACGTTCGCTTTCAATTCCTTGAGCCATATCCGGGCGTTGCCGTCCGACGGCGCGCGCCAATCTCCGCGGGGAGACAGGGAACCACCCGACGTCACCTTCGGGCCGTTCGGCGATGCCGACCGCTTGAACTGGCTGATCGTGAAGAACCGAAAGAGGAAGACCTCCATCCAGTGCTTGATGACAGGCAGATCGAAACTGCGGCGCTTGTCGGCGGGGAAATGCGGCGGCCAGACGCCGACCTCGGCGTCCCGCCAGGCATTGTAGGCAAGGAAGGCGATTTTCGACGGGCGAAGCCCGAAACGAGTCGTGTAGTAGAGTGCGAAGTCGTGCAGATCGTATGGGCCGATCTTGTCCTCCGTGCTCTGCATGACGCCATTTTCATCGGCAGGCACCAGTTCCGGCGAAATCAGCGTGCCAAGAACGCTTTCCAATGTCGCATTGGCTTCCTCGTTGAAATCCCCTGAGCGGATCACCCAGCGGATCAGGTGCTGGATCAAGGTCTTGGGCACCGATGCGTTGACGTTGTAGTGGCTCATCTGGTCGCCAACGCCGTAGGTCGACCAGCCGAGGCCGATTTCCGACAGGTCTCCGGTTCCCAGCACCAGCGCGTTTCGCTGGTTTGCCGCACGGAACAGGAAGTCCGTGCGCAGGCCGGCCTGAACGTTTTCGAAGGTCGTATCGTAGAACGGCTCGCCGCCTGCGAAGGGATGCTTCAGATCCTTTAGCAACTGTAGCGCCAACGGCCTGATATCGACCTCCTCCGCCGTGACGCCCATGCTGCGCATCAAGGCCCAGGCGTTCGACTTGGTGGCGTCGCCCGTCGCAAATCCCGGCATGGTGAAGCAAAGAATATCCGAGCGCGGCCAGCCGAGCTGGTCGAAGGCACGCGCCGCGACGAGTAGCGCATGGGTGGAATCGAGCCCACCCGAAATGCCAATGCAAAGCCGCTTGATGCCGGTCGAGCGCAGCCGCTTCATCAGTCCCTGCACCTGGATGTTGAACGTCTCATAGCAATCCAGATCGAGGCGGCTTTCGTCAGCCGGCACGAAGGGGAAGCGCGCAACATGGCGTTTGAGGCCAATGTCGCCCTTCGGCTTCTTGAACTGGAACCCTACTCGCCGGAATTCGCGACCGGCGGTAAGAGTGAGCATCGCCGCATCATTGAACGTGCCCGTTCGCAGCCGCTCCAGCCGCAGTCTCTCGACATCGATGTCCGCAACGCACATTTGCGACGAAATTGGGAAGCGGTCGGTTTCGGCAAGCAGGCTGCCGAGCTCATAGATGCAGGCCTGGCCGTCCCAGGCGAGGTCCGTCGTCGATTCGCCGGGGCCGGCCGCCGAATAGACATAAGCCGACAAGCTGCGCGCCGATTGTGCCGAGCACAAAAGCTTGCGGGTCTCAGCCTTTCCGACCGTTATGTTGCTGGCCGAGAGATTTGCGAGAATCAATGCGCCGGCCAACGCGCCGAAATCGCTCGGCGGCGCCGGAGCCCAGAGGTCTTCGCAGATCTCGATATGGAAGATGAAATCATCCATGTCCTCGGCGGCGAAGACGAGATCCGTGCCGAATGGCACCACCTCGCCGGCGGCACGAATGCTCTCGCCTCGTACGTCTCGTCCCGACGCGAACCAGCGCTTCTCGTAGAATTCGCGATAGTTCGGGAGATGCATCTTCGGAACGACGCCGAGAATACGACCAGCGTGAATGGCGACCGCGCAGTTATAGAGCCGACCGCCACTCTGCAGCGGCGCGCCGACAAGAAGTACCGGCGTCAGGTCGCGACTTGCCCGGACGATATCGCCGATTGCAGCATCCACACCCCTGAGAAGCGCATCCTGCCCCAAAAGGTCGTCGATCGCGTAGCTGGAAATCCCGAGTTCGGGGAACACCATGAGGCCAACACCTTCGGCGTGTCCCTGCCGCGCCAGTTCCAACGTTGCCTGCGCGTTGAAATCGGGATCGCCGATCTCGCAATTCGGGGTGCAGGCCGCGACACGGACAAAACCTTGATCGTAAACCGAATAGAAATTCACCAATGCCTCCAGCAGTCACGCGCCTTATGACTGACCATTACATCCAAATGCCTCCGGGCAAAACCTGATCTCGCCCACCCGGCAATCTTATTCGACATCGCTCATGCAAGCGGTAAATAGTATCGTTTAAAATGAATGGCTTATCGACAGTTGTGACAATGTGAAAATCAACATCACTGCCCAGAATAAAATTACCAAACTGTCATAAAACTATGGAAGAGACAGCCTATATCGCTCGCGCGCACACTTCGATTTACCCTCTTCCAGAGCGATCAATGTCCAACTTTATCCGCGTCCGCGCCGGGCTGCTTCGGGAAACACATCCCGGTGAGCGTCGCGTTGCGTTGACGCCGGAGGACGTGCGGCGGCTTTCCAAGCGTGTGTCGGTTCGTTTCGAGCGCGGTTGCGGTGTCGGCGCGGGCCACGTTGATGAGGCCTATGTCGTCGCCGGCGGCGAACCGGCCGAGTTCGCTGATATGGTGCCCTCCTCGGACATATTCGTGAGCGTGCGGCAGCCGGCAACCACGCGGGTATTTCCAGCGACCGCGACCCTCGTTTTCCTTGGTTCGCACGCACCCCTGGCCACCCGTCTTCCCAGCGGAGCGCGACCGCTCCACCTCGACATCGCCCGCCTCTCCTGTGTGCAGGGGGTCAAGGGCGCCGACATCTCATCGAGACAAGCGGCAATCACCGGCCACGCCGCCGTCCTTGAGGCCGCCAGGCAGTTCGGCATTTCGCACCCAATGTTGATGGTGGACGGCAGCTTCGTGCGGCCGGTGAGAATGGCTGCCTTGGGCGGCGATGCTGCAAGCCTGCAGGCATTGGCGACCGCCCGTCGCCTCGGCGCACTGACTCATGGCTTTGGCCTTGCCAAGGATTCGCAGGACAAGATCGAACGGCTCGGGGCCAGATTTCTCGGCACGACCCTAGCTCCGATGCCCTTTCCCCGCGCATTGCCGGAGCAACAACTGGCACGGCTTCGCCGAGAGCTTTCGGATCCCCTCTCGAAGATGCAATTGATCACCACAAACGCCGTGATACCCGGTCAAACTGCCCCTCTCCTCCTCGACGAAGACATGCTTTCGCGGCTGAGTCCAGGAACGGTCATTGTCGACCTTGCCGCAGAAAACGGCGGAAATTGCGCACTGACGCGAGCCGACGAAGTCATCAACGTCTTCGGCGTGCGGATCATCGGCTCCACGACACTTGCGAGCCACGAGGCTGCCGAAGCGAGCCGGCATTTCAGTGAGGGTGTGAGAAACCTGCTGGAACACCTGATCAACACGGATGGTGTTCTTAGGCTCGATCCATCCGATCCCACCGCTGCCGCGCTGCTGAAAGAAGTGGCCAAAACGACGCGCGCGTCATCGTGATTCAGGCCCAGCGTTGACAAAAGGATGAGCCGCAGGGCGATGCAAATGCTGCGATGCAACAATATTATCCGGATGACATCCATATAAAAAACCCTTTGAATACCAAACTGTTACAGGTTGCATTAGCAACCCTCTTCTTGCGCAGAAAGTGACAGTTGCGATTGCGCAACACCCCGATTTCGCTTTGCAGCAAAACCCAATTTTTGACTGTATCTATTATTGATACATTTAACGGGAAATGTAATTTGGCGCTGCGGACGTACCGCGTTTCCCGCAAGGGCTTGTACGAAACAATTTGGGGTAGGTAGAGCCGGTTTCGGCAGTGATGACCTGTGCCCAATCGACAAAAGATTGGACTGAGAATGAACATTAAGATGATCCTTATGAGCTCGGCGGCGGCCCTGGCTGCCTTTACGAGCGCCCAGGCTGCTGACGCCATCGTTGCTGCTGAGCCGGAACCAGTTGAATACGTCCGCGTTTGCGACGCTTACGGCAGCGGCTACTTCTACATCCCGGGCACCGAAACCTGCCTGAAGATCAGCGGTTACATCCGTTTCCAGGTTAACGCCGGCCCGAATGCCAGCGCAACCACTGGCAACGGTACCTATGTTGCGAATGACTCCGACTGGGATGCCTACACCCGTGGTCAGGTCCAGTTCACCGCCAAGAGCGACACCGAATACGGCCCGCTCACCGGTGTTATCGTCCTGCAGACGAATGCCGACAACTCTAAGTCGCAGGCATCTTTGCTTGACTCCGCTTACATCGACATCGCTGGCTTCCGCGCCGGTCTGTTCTACAGCTGGTGGGACGATGGTCTCTCGGGCGAAACGGACGACATCGGCAGCAAGGTCACGCTACACAACTCCATCCGTTATCAGTACGAAGCTGAAAACTTCTACGCTGGCATCAGCGTTGACGAGCTGGAAGACGGCTACTTCAGCGCTGGTGAAAACCCGAACAACGTCGGCGTAGCAGTCGGCATCGGCGGCAAGGCTGGCATCTTCAGCTACCAGATCACGGCCGGCTACGACACAGATAACGAAGAAGGTGCCGTTCGCGCCATGGGTACCGTTGCCGTCGGCCCGGGCACCCTCGGCCTCGCAGCGATCTACTCCAGCGGCCCGAACTCCTACTATCAGACCGCCGAATGGGTTGTCGCGGCTGAGTACGCCATCAAGGCGACCGACAAGCTGAAGATCACCCCGGCCGCTCAGTACTACGGCAACTACGGCATCGTCGCGGGCGACTTCGACGACAACAACGACGCCTGGAAGGTCGGTGTCACAGTTGATTATCAGATCGTCGACAACCTCTACGCCAAGGCAACCGTCAATTACTTCGACTCGGACAAGGCTGACGACGTCACGACGGGCTTCTTCCGCCTCCAGCGCGCATTCTAACTAAAAAAGCGGCGCCGCGTTTCCGCCTCTCTCCGTTGCTAAAGTCACGGGGAAAGGCAGCGCGGCGCCGCGCTTTAAGAGTTCTGATCAGATTGACCTCCGATCAGTTAGGAGGGGTGGCACGGGTTCCCTGCCCGGCCGCCCCTTTCCAGTTTAAGGATGAAATTATTCGGCGGGGTGGCGATCGCGCACGAGGCTAGCATCCGCCGAGTGCTGATGTCCGGCAGATTTCTCGGCCTCGAGTCGACGCAGCTCCGCCACACTGTCCTCGATGGTCACCGAACCAAGCATGTCGACGACAGCCTGCTCCGCTCGATCACACAGAAACTCCGAAAGGTCGCCGATATTCTCACCCACGAGTCCCTCATGCGGAATATCGTGCCGAGTCGCCCAGATCTTCTTGTCACCGGTCACGGCGGCATAGATCTGGCTGAGCAAAATCTGGTCACGTGGTCGTGCCAAACGAATGCCCCCCTTGCCGCCCTGGGAGGTAGCAAGAATTCCGTTCTCATTGAGCGGAAGCAACAGCTTGCGGACAAAGCTTGCGCTTGTATCGAGCCCTTGCGCAAGTGATTGGCTCGTGGTGCGGAGATTGGCCTCTTCATTGACGGCAACGCTGATGACAATCTGTAAAGCGGTCGAAAAGCGCGTGTCGATCATGCTGAGCTGAGGCCTTGCGTCGGAAGCCGGAGAGCACAGATATTTACCGCTAAAACTCATTGTCAAGAACGCGTGGTTGAAATCACGCCAACTTGACTGAAACCTCGACAGGCGCGTGTACGACCACCGTACGATGTGTACTGCGAAATGAGCCAAAAGCCGGGCCGCGGGGGCCGCACCCTTCAGACTCCTCCCGAGGTCCCATCACGTGATTTCGATTTTACGCCGAGACTTACCTGCAATACGCTTCCTTCCGCTAGAAATTTCAACCGGGGAGAGACGCCATGAGACGCAGGTTTGCCTATATCGCGGCCGCTTTGGCCTTTTCAGCGGTCGGGGTCCATGCTCAGGACGCCGCCATGAGTTTCTTCGTGACCAGTGTAAATCCAGGCAAGGGTGGCGATCTCGGTGGTCTCGCCGGTGCGGACGCCTATTGCAACACGCTTGCCACGGCCGCTGGCTCGACGGGCAAGACCTGGAAAGCCTATCTTTCCACCGACGCCGAAAATGCAAAGGACCGCATTGGCTCTGGGCCCTGGTATAACGCCAAAGGCGAAAAGATCGCCGACGACGTGGCCTCTCTGCACAGCGACAAGAACAACCTGACCAAGCAGACCGCGCTCAATGAGAAGGGCGAAATCATCAACGGCCGAGGCGACACGCCGAACCGGCACGACATGCTCACCGGTTCGAAAGCCGATGGCACTGCGGCGCCGGAGACATGCGGCAACTGGACGATGGGCGGCGCTGAAGGTGTCGCGATCGTCGGCCACAGCGACCGAACAGGCCTTGATGACTCCGCCCAAGCGAAGTCGTGGAACTCCTCGCACCCGACACGCGGCGGCTGCACCGTCAAAGCCTTCAATGGGACTGGTGGCGACGGCCTGTTCTACTGCTTCGCAGCGAATTGATCGCATAGAGGACAGCGCATTCAAGGCTCGTAGTCTGGGACGATGCCGTGCTCTAAAGCCAGCCGATACGCCGAAGCACCCAGAGCGTCGCAACGGATGTGATCGTCACGAATACGACAATGATGATGAAAGCCCAGGTGTCGTTGACCCCCGGAATGCCTCCGACATTCATTCCGAACAAGCCGGCCACGACACTCGGAGGCAGTAGCAACGCCGCCAGCGCCGCCAGCCGGTTGGAATTGCGCGCGATGCGCTCGCTGATCACCGTCGAAAGGTCGTCGTGCAGAATACCCGTACGGTCGCGGATGGCATCGAGGTACTCGATGAAGCGCATCAGCTTGTCGATCACCTCGCGCATCCGCAGCTTGTCGCGCTCCAGCAGCCATGGCGCATCATCATGCTCGATGCGGTTCAACGCATCGCGCTGCGGCGCCAGATAGCGGCGAAGCTGGACAGAACGCCGACGCAGCAGCTTGAGGCGTTCGCGCACTTGGCCTGCCTCGCCGTGAAAGATCATCTCGTCAAGCTCGTCCACCTCCTCGTCCATGGAGTCGAGCACTGGCTCCAGGTCGCGCACAAGCTTGTCGCCGATCAACGCCAGCAGGTCACCGGTGCGTAGCGGGCCCTTGCCTTTCTGGAGCGCCTGGCGAATGTCGCGAAGGGCGGTAATGTAGTGACCGCTGTCCCGCAGCGAAATCACCTTGTTCGCATCGACCCACATATGGAGCGGCACGAGATCGATGTCGGTCTGCTTTTCCGACGCTTCGTCCGGCGCAGTCGCACAGACGCCGCGAAGGATGATCAGCAGGCCATCGTTGACTGGCTCGACGCGAGGCCGTGTTTCCTCTTCGAGAAGAGCTTCGGTCACGAAGCTATCGAGACCGCTTTCCCGGTTGACCCAATTGGCCGCCGCCGCATGGTCGCGCTCGAGGTGCAGCCAGATGATCCCATCTTCCGGCTTCCACATTTGCGCCCGGGCAATGTCCAACTGCGTGCAGCCGCCACACCCGTCCAAGAGCAGGGCGAAGCGTAATCCCGGCTCCGCGCCATAGGTCAGCTTAGAGGTAACTGCCGTCTCCATCGCGCCCCGCATATAGCTAGAGGGAACCAAAAAATGCAGCCGACACAAAAGCTTGGCACCGGAGATTCTAGCAGGTCGCGATAAAGGCGCAAGACCGGCGGAATCGGCACCGGGATTCGGCAGCCACCGGCTTCGGTGCTTAAAATAGGTCGCCTTCCTCTGCCAAGGCGATTTCAACGCCGGTCAGATTAGCGTATTATTCCAGTGCAACCGTGCGGGCCGATCCATGAAGGAGGGCCAGATTGATCACGACAACCACCGACGACCGCAACTGGTCACAAGGCTTCAGCGCATCTCACGATGGTGCGGCTCCACGCAACGTTCGTGATCTCACCAGCCATGCCGATATTGTCGTGCTGCTGCCCGATCCAGCCTCGGCACAAACCTGCCTCGATCTGGCCGACGACGCGGCCGATGCCGTGCAGGACAACATTGCCGCCGTGCACATCGGTGCCGATCCACTGTCGATGCTCGTATCCGCCGAGGAAATCGAACTGCAAATGATGCGCGACCTGGAGGAAGGTTCGACGCACGAGCGGTACGAACACGTCAGGCAGCTGTTCGAGGAGTGGAAATTGCATGCGCCTCACCGGCAAGACCTGATGCTCGGCGATTGCCAGGGCGATCTGCGCCGCTGCGTCAGCACTGTCTGCCGGAATGCATCGCTTGTCGTAACGCCCTACAGAGGCAATCTCGACGCTCGTGATGCCTTTCACGATGTCCTCTTTCATGAAGGCAAGCTGGTGCTGGTCCCCCCAGCCAGTGGCTATCGGGGGCACCTGCTGGACCACGTCCTCGTTGGCTGGAAGCCGCATGACCACGCACGACGGACAATGGTCGCCGCAAGGCCCTGGCTTGCCGCCGCCAACCGCATCACGGTGCTCTGCGTCGATGACAAACCGAACAGGCAGTACGAGAAGTCGGCCAGGGAAATCTGCCATCAGCTGGGGCTGGATGCCGAGATTGTCGTTACCTCGTCATCGGGCCGCTCGGTCGGCAACACCATCCTCGACTTTGGCACGTCGACGAACGCCACCTGCATTCTGATCGGTGCGTTCAAGCACGGTTATCTGCTCGAGCTGCTTCTCGGCCGCGTCACCTATCGCCTGCTGTCCCATGCCACTATTCCTCTACTTATGAGCCATTGATGGAGCCGACTAGACCGGCGCTTGATCGACGCCGCGCGCGACAAGGCGCGGAACGCTTCGTGCGGGTCAAACCGCCTGTTCACGCAGACAGCTAGGAGGCGAATATGTCCCGAATATTCAATGAAAATTTGCGTTCACGGATCATGACGGCCGAGGACGCGGCATCGCTGATAACCAGCGGCTCGACGGTGGGGATGAGCGGCTTTACCGGATCGGGTTATCCGAAATCAGTACCGCTTGCACTTGCGGCCAAGATCGAAGCAGAGCATGCGGGGGGCAATCCTTTCCATCTTCGTGTCTGGACTGGCGCCTCCACCGGTCCCGAACTCGACGGCGCGCTCGCCCGAGTGAACGGCATCGAGTTTCGACTGCCCTACAACTCTGATCCATACGCCCGCGAAAAGATCAACCGAGGCGAAATGGAATACTTCGATATGCATCTTTCTCAGGTCGCGCCCATGGCCTGGCAGGGCTTTCTCGGCCCCCTTGATACCGCGATTGTCGAAGTCTCCGGCATTCGCGCCGATGGCTCGCTTATTCCGTCCTCCTCGGTCGGCAACAACAAGACCTGGCTCGACCGCGCAGAGAAGGTCATACTCGAGGTCAATCGTTGGCAGAGTCCGGCGCTCGAAGGCATGCACGACATCTATTATGGCACGGCACTGCCGCCGCACCGGGTCCCGATACCGTTGGTTCGGCCGGATGACCGGATCGGCGAAACGGCGTTCCGCTGCGATCCCGACAAGATCGTCGCTATTGTCGAGACCGATGCGCCGGATCGCAACTTGCCCTTTACGCCGCCGGACGACGCCGCCAAGGCCATTGCCGGCCACCTGCTGGAATTCTTCGGTCACGAAGTTGCCAAGGGGCGTTTGCAGGCTTCGCTTCTGCCAATCCAGTCCGGCGTCGGCAATATCGCCAATGCCGTGCTGACTGGCTTGATCGACAGCCCTTTCGAGAACATGACGGCATTTACCGAGGTCATCCAGGACGGCATGCTCGACCTGCTCGATGCCGGTAAGCTCAGGATGGCTTCCGCGACCGCCTTCTCACTCAGCCCGGAGGCGGCACGTCGTCTTAACGAGAACATGCCAACCTATCGTGACAGGATGGTGCTGCGGCCGCAGGAGATCAGCAATCATCCCGAACTGATCCGCCGTCTTGCCTGTCTTGCGATGAATGGCCTGATCGAGGCTGATATCTACGGCAATGTTAACTCGACCCACATCATGGGCTCGCGCATCCAGAACGGTATCGGCGGCTCCGGGGATTTTGCGCGCAATGCCTATATCTCCATTTTCATGACTCCATCGACTGCCAAGGGCAGCAAGATTTCTGCGATTGTGCCGCAGGCAAGTCGTGTCGATCACATCAACCAGGACGTCCAGGTGCTGGTGACGGAACAGGGCCTTGCGGATCTGCGCGGGCTTTCGCCGAAGCAACGCGCGCGGACGATCATCGACAACTGTTCCCATCCCACCTACCGGCCCGCTCTTCTTGACTATTTCGAGCGCGCGCTTGCCGGCTCTTACGGTTTACAAACCCCAACCTTGCCGAAGGAAGCCTTGTCGTGGCACCAGCGCTTTATCGATACCGGCTCGATGTTGTGACGGAGCCAGGTTGCCATCCAAGCCATTGTTGTACGCTGGTGGCCGCTGTCTGCGCAAAGCCGTCAGTTGCCAATGATCGCCCCAAGCGGACGCGTTCCGTTCCGCGATGGGTGTTGCCGTTGAATCGGGTGTTGGCAGGAGAGAATTCGCCGGCCGCCCTTTATGAAGCGATCGACGCCGTAAGGTCTGATTTCTCCTCGGTCCGGAGGTTGCCGCATTCGTGCTGACTGACGATGTTGTGTGAAAGATCGCCGGATCCTCGGCGGTCAGACCGTTGCGAGACTGCAGAACTGACTATACGTTTCGTCATCCAACCTCGACGGGAGCGGAAAATGCAAATTGATCTTACTGGTAAGAGGGCGCTGGTCACAGGATCAACGGAAGGCATCGGCTACGCAATTGCCCGCCAGCTTTCAAGGGCTGGAGCGGATGTCGTTGTCAACGGCCGGTCCGAAGACAAAACCGCAAAGGCCGCCGCACGGCTCAAGAGCGAAGGTCCCGGTGGCAAAGTCAAGTCTGCTGCCGCCGACCTCTCAACCGCCGAGGGGTGTGCAGCGCTTGTCGCCCAAATTCCTCAGGTAGACATCCTGATTAACAACGCGGGCATCTTCCAGCCAATCGACTTTTTCGACGCTGAGGACGAGGTCTGGGATCGACACTGGCAGGTCAACGTCATGTCCACCGTCAGGCTCTCCCGCGCCTATCTCCCAGGCATGCAGAAGTTAAACTGGGGCCGCGTGATATTCCTGGCCTCCGAATCCGGTTTCAACATTCCGGTCGAGATGATCCACTATGGCGTCAGCAAGACCGCCGACATCGCGGTTGCCCGTGGTCTCGCCAAGCGCATGGCCGGCACGGGCATCACAGTGAACTCCGTCCTCCCTGGGCCCACGCTTTCCGAAGGCGTAGAAACGATGCTTGCCGAAGAG
Source organism: Rhizobium sp. 57MFTsu3.2 (assembly GCF_012932765.1). Classification (NCBI taxonomy): domain Bacteria; kingdom Pseudomonadati; phylum Pseudomonadota; class Alphaproteobacteria; order Hyphomicrobiales; family Rhizobiaceae; genus Rhizobium; species Rhizobium sp. 57MFTsu3.2. Next base: position 83,115 of record NZ_JDWI01000015.1, on the reverse strand, counting down.
CAAGCTAGAACCGGACTGCCGCTGGAGGAGGTCGCTGCCGCCTTCGTCAAGCAGCATCGCAGCAGCTCGATCATTCAACGTGCCGCCACCGTCGAGGAAGTCGCCAACTTGGTGACCTATCTTGCGTCGCCGTTCGCTTCCGCGACCACGGGCGCGTCCGTTCGCGTGGACGGTGGGGTCATCGACACTCTCTGACAGCAGACTTTTGCCGGGTTCGACCTGCCTGGAGCCACTACTCGGGAAGAGCAGCTCTCACGCCGGTGAACCGCGACTCCATGGTCCTTGATCTCTGCGTGCCGCGCCTCCGATGGCTGCCTCGTGGCAGCCGGCAGAGCGCAGAGCAGGACGCAAAGGCGCGGGAACTCGTCCCGCGCGATGGCGACGGGCGCTAAGCGTTCTGGTCTGACCCCTTGGGCAGGTTCGCCCATCCGAGTGCGTGGTAGAGGATAATCGCTCCGATCGTCGCGGTACCAATTCCGTCAAGCGTAAATCCCCCGACCGCGAGCTTGAAGTTGCCCGCACCCAGCACAAGCGCGACGCCAACCGTGATGAGGTTGCGCGGCTCGGCGAAGTCGACCTTGTTCTCGACCCATATGCGGCCTGCAGTCGCCGCGATGAGACCGAAAACGACGATCGAAAGCCCGCCGATAACAGGTCCGGGGATCGTCTGGATAAGGGCGCCGAATTTCGGCGAGAACCCGAGCAGGATGGCGACCGCGGCCGCAACGAGGAAGACGAGCGTGGAGAAGATGCGCGTTACCGCCATCACCCCCATGTTTTCGGCATAGGTCGTCATGCCGGTACCGCCGAAGGCACCCGAAACCATGGTCGCGATACCGTCGCCGATGAAGGCGCGGCCGAGATAGGGGTCGAGATTGCGCCCCGTCATTGCCCCGATTGCTTTGATGTGCCCAAGATTTTCGGCAATGAGGATAACGACGACTGGGGCGATCAGCGTGATCGCGGAGCCGGAAAAGACCGGCGCCGTGAAGTGAGGCCAACCGAACCAAGGGGCCGCCGCGACGCCGGAAAAATTGATCGGCGCGCCGTGGCCCAAACCGTTCGCGACAAAGAAATAGGCGAGATAGGCGAGCGCGCCGCCGAGAAGAATCGGCAGGCGGCGGGCAATGCCCGGCGCGTAGACCGCGACCAGGCCGACGGCGGCGAACGTCAGAATTGCGACCCAGCGCGAGAGCTGGTCGCCCTCAGGGTTGGCAGGGCCAATGCCCGAGGCGCTGGATATGGCGATCGGCGCGAGAACAAGCCCGATTGCGGCGACGATTGCGCCGGTGAGGACTGGTGGCATTAGCCGTTCAATCCAGCGATGACCGGCGAGCGCGACCGCGACGCCGATCAGCGCATAAATCGCCCCCGCGGCGATGATGCCACCGAGCGCCAGCGCGATGTTCGGGTTGGGTGCCCCGGCGACCGCCCCCGTTGCAGCAAGAACGGGACCGATGAAGGCGAAGGACGAGCCGAGATAGCTCGGCACGCGCCCGCCTACGGCGACAAAGAAAATCAACGTCGAAAGGCCGGAAAACAGAATCGAGACGTTGGGGTCGAAACCCATGATTATCGGAGCAAGCACCGTTGAGCCAAACATTGCCACGACATGCTGGAGGCCCAGCACCATCGTCTGCCCTGTGGGCAGCCGCTCGTCGGGCAGAATGCGCCCCTCCGTCTTCAGCCGCCAACGCGGAAAATAGCCATTTGTGTCGCGCATCGCTCGCCCCGTTCCGTTCGATTTCGCCAAGCGACCTTGAAGAATTTTGAGATGGGTCGGAGGCGCTAAATAGAGTTATCGGTCATCCGAATACTCAACCGTCGCTAGGCTTAGACTTCTTGTACCGGCTTACCCGATGCTTCGATACTGATATCGGCCGCCGCTGTCATGGGGTCGGAACACTTTCCCACAACATCGACCCGCTGAATGATTCAGGCGAGGAATAAGCTGTCGGACAATACCTGTCGGCCGAATGACCGCTTGCGGTGCATCCCGGCCGAAGCTGTCTTTTGGGCGAGCGTCGACCACCTGGCGGCAGAGCACTCATTCCGATGCCAGCACCGGATTGCCCGGTCGAAACTGTGTTTCGTAGAAGATCCGGACTGACAGGACTACCCCAACAATAAGAATGGCGACTCCTGCGGTTTCTACAGCGCTCGGCCATCGCACATGGACTGCCAGCCCGCCGATGACACCAAACGCGGTTTCCGAAACGATCAATTGCGCGGCCAGTGCGACAGGCAAGTTTCTTGAGGCAATGTTCCAGGCCCACACGCCGCATACCGTTGCCAGTAGTGCGAACGATACGCCCCAAACATAGAGCGAGCCGGCGGAATGCCAGCCGAAGCCGAGCTTGGGAAGCTGGAAGAGACCCATTGCAGCTCCGGCCGGGTAGAAGGCAAGCATCAAGACGCCTCCACCGACGAGAATAAGAGCGGACCACACACCAGATGGCATGTCAGGCCGGGCGGCCAGTGCGGCCTGGTTGGAAATCGCGAACCAGACCCACAACGCGACCGCTGCAAGCGCCAATGGAACGCCGATCCAGAATGAACGGACAGAATCTAATCCTTCGGCCGTGAATACCGTACCATTGACCAACATTAGACCGACCAGGACCAACATGAGGGGCATCAGCAGAAACCGCCATGGCAATGATGCCTGCCGTTGATTGCCGATGACCATCAGAGCGATTGGAACCAGACCAAGAAAGGCGGGAGCAATTACTGGCCCCGCAAAAATGGCAGCTCCCGTTACCGTCAGGAAGTAACCGACATAGCCAATGAAGGAGAGCCAGATCGTGGAAAGCACGTTTCGGAGCGTGAGATATTGTACCGCCCCCTTATTCGAAAACAGAACGCACAAGCCGACCAATGCGGAGGCTACATGGCGGACAAGGGCAAAATCAAAGGTCGAATAGCCACCAATTATGAAGGGCACAACGAAGTTGAGCGAAAAGGCAAAAGCCGCGAAGAGTGCGGCAAGTACGCCTATGTAGAAGCCTTTTTCCATCGTCCTGCCCTCTGGTCTTCCAAACACCGGTACATCCTTGGCTGCTGCCCTGTCGACGATCTTCCAAAATCGGCGTTGAGCAACCGAGCGTTTGCGCGCGCGTTGGACTTGCCCAACATCGCGTCGGATTAGAGCGGCCGAATGTATACGGCGTGTGTTTGTTGAGCGTCGATTTGTACCGGAATGTACCTTAGGTCGCGGGTGCCGAGGTGCCGACGCATTCCAGGACGAAGGGCAAATTGACTTATCTGGCACGATCCGGACGTGATTGATCTTCTGCAGCCAGCCGGATTCGCCAAACGAACCTCAAAGTTTTCCCGAGGGTCGATCGGGGCATGGGCTCTCAGCCCTGCCTTACCTTCTGCTCCAGGCCAAGAACGGCCGATAGTGTCGCTGGACTATAAGCAGAGTTCGATCGGGCTGGATGACATAGATCTCCTCGACCTCACGCCCCGTCTGATCCGTGAACGTATGGGGGAACGAAGAGCCGATCGGCGCCTTCGTCAGCTTCGTTCGAGGCTGGCCGCCATAGGTTATGCTGCCGGGAATAGGCGCATATCCTTCCCCCGAATAGGAAACCGACGTGACCGCGCAACCCGCAACAAGAACTGCCATCATCGCCGCCGCTACTATTTGGATCATCCTCAGGCCCCCAGGTTATAGTCAGATTCTCGCACATGTAGTCACCGCCGATCAATGGTGTACCTTATTTCTCGATGTGTTTGTCGCAGAAAGCGATCGGACGCTTGAGGCTGCCTAAGGCCTGAGCGATCCAGATTGTTTGCTCTGCTGCTGCATAGGCGCAATGCGCCCCTCGCACCCAGAACCGCGGAAATGTTCGCCCTGGCGTGACCGCCATCTCAATGCGAACGGCGCGCCGCGAGCAGCTTGTCACCGGACAGCTGCCGGCCCAATGCCATCGGAATGAACAAAACGATTTCCATGACTTATCGGAGGAATTCAAGGTGTGGACATTGTATCGCAATGTATCCAAAGATCCGTTGGATACAGAGACATGCAAGCCCGCAGGCCGTAAACATACGGCGGATACATCAGGGGCGTCGCTAGCAGTGCAATAATGGAGATCGCGCGATGGAGCACATCGACCACATCCTGATCGTCGATGACGATCGCGAAATCAGGGAGCTCGTGTCGAGCTACCTGAAGAAAAACGGCCTGCGTGTCACCGCCGTCGCCGACGGCCGGCAAATGCGCGCATTCCTCGACGCGAACTCGGTCGATCTCATCATCCTCGATGTCATGATGCCCGGCGACGATGGCCTCGTTCTGAGCCGCGAGTTGCGGGCCGGACGACACAAGGCCGTTCCGATCGTCATGCTGACAGCGCGCACCGACGAGATGGATCGCATCATCGGTCTCGAGATGGGCGCAGACGACTACCTGGCCAAACCATTTTCGGCACGCGAATTGTTGGCGCGCATCAAGGCCGTGCTCCGGCGTACCCGCATGCTGCCGCCCAATCTGCAGGTGTCGGAAGCCGGCCAACTGCTGAGCTTCGGCAAGTGGAAGCTCGATACGACAGCACGCCATCTTGTCGATTCCGACGGAACGGTCATCGCACTCAGCGGCGCCGAATATCGCCTTCTGCGCGTCTTTATCGACCACCCCCAACGGGTGCTGAACCGCGATCAGCTTCTCAACCTGACACAGGGCCGCGACGCCGAGCTTTTCGACCGCTCGATCGACCTTCTGGTCAGCCGTGTCCGCCAGCGGCTTGGCGACGATGCCCGCGAACCGACCTACATCAAGACCGTCCGCAGCGAAGGCTATGTCTTCTCCATGCCGATCGAGATCACCGAGGCCCGCTGATGGCGACGCACGCCCTTCTGAATGGATTTCGTCTGTGGCCGCGCACCCTCGGAGCGCGGCTATTTCTTATTCTGCTTGCGGGCCTGGCGGTCGCCCATGCCATGTCGTTCACCGTGCTGTTTTTCGAGCGCTACACGGCCGCCAGATCGGTGATGTTCAACACCCTCGAAAACGATGTTTCGACCTCGATCGCCATCCTCGATCGCCTCCCGCCAGACGAGCGCGCCGACTGGCTCGATCGCCTTGACCGGGGAAGCTACAGCTTTGTTCTGGGGCCGGGCCTGCCAGGAAAACCGGCGCTCGATGCACGCGGCACCGAATTTGCCGCCAAGGTACGGGCGGCGATCGGGCCGAAATTTCCGATCACGGTCGAAACCATCCCCGGTCCGAATTTCCGCCTTCAGGCGCATCTCGCCCTCAGCGATGGAACGCCCCTGACGATAGACGTCAATCCCGCGGGCATTATGCCCCTCGCCGACTGGCTGCCCTATGTACTCGCCGCGCAACTGGCTTTGTTGGTCCTCTGCAGCTGGTTTGCCGTGCGTCAGGCCATTCGTCCTCTCGTCAATCTCGCAAAAGCGGCTGACACACTTGATCCGAACGTGAAGGCCCTTCGCCTGAGTGAGACGGGACCAAGCGAAGTCGCCTATGCCGCAACCGCCTTCAACGCAATGCGCGAGCGCATCGCTCAATATCTAGAGGAGCGCGTCCAGATACTTGCAGCCATATCGCATGATCTGCAGACGCCGATCACGCGCATGAAGCTCCGGGCAGAAATGGCCGAGGATTTCGGCGATCGGGACAAGTTGATGCAGGATCTCGGCGAGATCGAACGTCTCGTCAAGGAAGGCGTCGCCTATGCTCGTAGCGCCCACGGCAATGTCGAAAAACCTTCGCGCATCGACCTGTCCTCGTTCATCGAGAGCCTTGTCTACGACTACCAGGACACCGGCAAGGCCGTTGCTATCAAGGAGATGAGCGGCGGCGCGATCATGACGCGGCCGCATGCCTTGAGGCGCGTTTTGACCAACCTCATCGACAATGCACTGAAGTTCGGCGGCAGCGCCGAGATCGAGGTGAAACGCCGCTCCGATGAGGGCATCGTGATCAGCGTGCTCGATCACGGCCCCGGCATTCCGGATGATCAGTTGGAAGCCGTCCTCAAGCCTTTCTTCCGGCTGGAACAGTCGCGCAATCGCGACACCGGCGGAACCGGACTTGGCCTTGCTATTGCCGTGCAGCTGGCCGCGGCAATCGGTGGGTCGCTGACGCTGCGCAACCGCGACGGCGGTGGCCTCGTGGCGGAAATCGCCATCAACAAAACCGCGGCTTAACCCGCCGCCGGGCACACTCTCCAATAAAAAGAGCGGCAGCCGTGACGGCTGCCGCTCCTCAACATCACACACCCGATCTGACGGGGAGGACCGTTTTTCTTATCTCGTCAGACGAGGTTTATGGTGACGTTGATATTGCCGCGTGTTGCCTTGGAATACGGGCAGGTCTGGTGTGCCGCGTCGACAATGGCCCGCGCAGTTTCCTGATCAATGCCCGGCAGGCTGACGTTGAGGCGTGCCTGAAGAGAGTAGCCGCCGGTGCTGCTGCAAAGGTCCACCTCGGTATCAACCGCAAGGTTGGCCGGAAGCGCGACCTTCAGGCTGCCGGCGGCAAAGCCCATTGCGCCAATGAAGCAGGCCGACCAGCCGGCGGCAAAAAGCTGCTCGGGGTTCGTCCCCTGCCCCGTGCTGCCCGGCGAGGACAGCTTGACGTCAAGGCGACCGTCGGAGCTGTGCGATGCTCCATCGCGGCCGCCGGTCGTGTGTGTCTTACCAGTGTAGATGACTTTCTGGTTCTCACTCATACTGTTCTTCCTTTCGACGAAATGGACGCCGCCGAGGCCCGATTGCCTCGCTTGCGGTCGAACACAGATGGCGCTCCGCACGTGTCTGGAATGTTTCGCCGTCACGCTGAAATGTAACCAACTCCCCCACAGACGTGGGGCCGATACACTGCGATACGAACCACAGGCGAAAGGCCGATATCTCAACCAATTGCCGGACGCAGATTGCGACTGATGAGATCGCTTCACACGCGTACCCATGAAAAAACCCGGCGTGAACGCCGAAAACGCTCTCCGCCAGGTTCAGAATTCCAAAGGCCAAACCGGAAAAGCCGCGGCTATCCACCGGTAGAGCGATCAGAACCGGTCGACGTCGACCACGGCCTGTGCAAAGGCTTGAGGCGCTTCTTGCGGCAGATTGTGACCAATGCCGCCGGTGATCAGCCGATGCTCATACTTGCCCGAGAACTTCTTGGCATAGGCCTCCGGCTGCGGATGAGGCGCACCATTGGCGTCACCTTCTAACGTAATTGTCGGCACGCCGATAAACGGGAACTTGGCAAGCTGTGCTTCGAACTTGTCATACTTCCGCTCGCCCTTGGCCGCACTGATACGCCAGCGGTAGTTGTGAATGGTGATGTCGACGTGATCGGGATTTTCAAAGGCGGCGGCGCTGCGGTTGAAGGTCGCGTCGTCGAAATTCCACTTGGGGGACGCGAGTTGCCAGATGAGCTTGGCAAACTCGCTCCGGTATTGCTCATAGCCTTTGCGACCGCGTTCGGTCGCGAAGTAGAACTGATACCACCAGGCTAGCTCCGCCTTCGGCGGTAGCGGCGCCTTGTTGGCTTCCTGGCTGCCAATGAGGTAACCGCTGACGGAAACCAGGGCCTTGCAGCGCTGCGGCCAAAGCGCCGCGATGATGTCGGCCGTCCGAGCGCCCCAGTCGCAACCGGCGATCAGCGCCTTCTCGATCTTCAGGACATCCATGAACGCCACGATATCGGCAGCAATCGCAGCCTGCTGACCGTTGCGCATCGTCTTGTCGGAGAGGAAACGCGTAGTGCCGTAGCCACGCAGATAAGGCACGATGACGCGATAGCCGGCGGCGGCCAGCAGTGGCGCGACGTCGACATAGGTGTGGATGTCATAGGGCCAGCCATGCAGGAGAATGACCGGAGGCGCGTCGCTCGCTCCAAGTTCGGCGTAGCCGACGTTAAGCATGCCTGCATCGATCTGCTTGATTGTGCCGAACGACGTGTTGGTGCCTGGCGCGATGGCAGGAATGCGGGCAGCAGCCGGCGTCGCCGCCTGGGCAAGGCTCGTCCCGATGCCCCCTAATTGTGCGGCTGCGACGGTCAGTGCCGCCACGCCCATGAACCGCCGCCGTTGTTGATTGACTTCCTCTGCCATCGCTACTCTCCAGACTTTGTTAAAGACACCGATATTAAGCATGATCGATGTGTATCGTTTGTGTGTCCGCTGGCTGGAATTGAAACCCAATGTAGATACGTTTGTTGAGAGATACATTGGTATACATTGCACTGCTTTTGTCCGCTCCCAGCACAACCTACAACAACTCACGCGCGCGAAAATCAGCAAGGCCGGGCCAACGCGTGACCCGACCTCGAGGGCTGAAGCACCCAGCGGTTGAATATCCTAGATTCCCTGTGCGGACGACCCGATGTGGCGACAATCAAGCGGCGCGGCATTCGGCCGCACTGCGAGCCATCAAGGCTAAGAATCCGGCAGCGGTACTGGTTGAACAGCAAGGATCTCAGCTTCGGGGCGCCGGACCATTGTCGGCAAAGGCGGGGATCTCTCGAAGCCTGGCGACAACCGCTGCAATTCGGGGCCACTGGTCGAGCGGAAGCCCAGTCCGCTCCGCATTGATCGCCTGTGGGAAGAGGCAGATGTCGGCCATCGACGGCGCATCGCCGGCTACATACTGACCTGTCTGCCGCCGCGCGAGCAATTCTTCCACTGCCGTCAGGCCGACACGGATCCAGTGGCGGCTCCATTCCGCGATGTCCTCGGCCTTGACGCCGATCGTTCCCAGGTGCGCGGCCACCCGGGGCGGAAGAAGCGGATGGATATCCGCGGCGATCGCCAGGGCGACGGTCCGCGCAAAGGCGCGATCTTCAAGCTTGCCGGGCAGGAGTGGAGGTTCGGGGTAACGCTCGTCGAGATATTCGATGATGGCGAGAGACTGCGTCAGCAATACGCCTTCATCCGTCAGCAAAGCCGGAACGAGCCCCTGCGGATTGAGTTGCAGATACTCCGGCTTCCGGTTGAGTGCATCCGGCCCAAGAATTCCGATCGCCTCGCGCTCGACGTCCAGACCCTTCAGCGCAAGTGCGATCCTGACACGGGACGCAGCCGACGAGATCTTGTCCTGGAAGAGTTTCATTGTTGATTTCCTCAATAGTTCGCGTGTTGGAGCAATAGGTTATCAGACGTCACGAAGGAAGCCTTTGCAATCTGCGCGGGCTCCTGCGAGCCGGCATCCGCCGCCGGCGACAACAGCGAGAACAGTGCCGCGATCGGGGGCGGCTCGCCCGGAGCGCTATCCCAGGCGCATGGCACAGCTGCCAACGCAAGCACGGCATAAGTGATGACCAGAATGCGCATTTTTTCTTTCTCCTCGATTGCTCGGTCTGTTCGGGCCAGCGGCCGAAAAACTCAGATTGCTCGTCAGCGGGTTGAATTCAGCGTGACGGCAGCGCGTATCGTGAATGTGTTCGAATGTGCTGAGAACTGTACCTCTGTGTAAGACTCGGGATCGGGCGGAACCCGAGCCGATCTGTATTGACCATTCCTGGCCACGCGCCGCGTCGCGCGGCTAGCGTCAGCGTGACTGGTCCGCGACGAGCACTGGTCGCTCGCGATACTGCTCCGGGAAAAGCCGCTTCAGAGCTTCGATCTTCGGCTGCTCGTAGATGTAGACATAGGGCTGGCTGGGATTGTTGTAGACGTAGTCCTGATGATAGGCCTCGGCGCGATAGAACGTTTTCCCAACTTCGATCGACGTCGCAATCGGGCGACCGAACGCGCCTTCCTTGCCGAGTCGCGCGATGTAGTCGGAGGCGACCTTGGCCTGCTCGTCGTTCAGCGGAAAGATCGCCGACCTATATTGCTTGCCGACGTCAGGCCCTTGCTGATCCACCTGTGTCGGATCGTGAACCACAGAGAAGAAGATCTGCAGCAACTGGCCGTAGGTGACTTGCTTCGGATTGTAGACGATCTCCACGGCTTCAGCATGACCGGTCTGCCCTGTCTCGGTCATCTCGTAGGTCGCGGTCGAGGCACTTCCGCCGGCGTACCCCGCCGTGGCACTCACGACGCCGGCAACGTGCTGAAACGCACCTTGGACGCCCCAGAAGCAACCGCCGGCAAGCACCAGCGATTGCTTTCCGGGCGTCGCTGCCACGTCATGCAGAGCCGGAGGAACGTGCTTGGCTTCCTCGGGCTTCGAACCGCCATTCAAACTCAGCGCCACGCCGCCGCCACCGATCACCGCCAGCGCCACAAGGCCGAGGCGTGCAATGGCGCGGAATGAGGCCGAAGGGTCTTTCCGTCGATTTTTCATTGTTCTGCCCTTTCATCCGAAGGTAAAGACGAATGCCTCGACACCAGGATCGAGGAAGCGGATCTCGAACGTCCGTTCCCGAACCTCTCCCGATTGTCGCACCAGTTGATAGAGCCGGGTTTCCGAAACGGTACCGTTTCCCTCAGCGTCGATATCCGAACCGTGGTCCGCGCCGGGGGCCACGCCATCCACCTTCACCTGAAAGCGGATCTTCTTGCCGTCAGCGCCTGGCCCAAGCACGAGGTGCAAATCCCGTGCGCTGAACCGATAGGTGATGCCGCCGCCGGCCTGATCCAGCGAGGCCTGCTCACCGCCCACGGTCCACTTGCCTGTCAGACCCCATTCGTTGAGATCGGGCTTTCCCACCGTATAGTCGCGCGCAGCGTCTGCTCCGACGCCTTCCGGTGAGATGAAGTTGGCGGCGCGGAGGTAGCCGATATAGGATTCGCCGGATTGCAGCTGCGCGAAGTCGGGCGCCGCCTCGGCGCCCTTGGCATCGAGCGTGACGGTAGCTGCGTCGACCTTCTTGCTTCCAGCGGCTTCCGCCAGCAAGTCCTGGATCACCCGTTCGGACTGTTCGTAGTCTCCCTCGCCGAACTGGGTGTGCCGGATCTGGCCCTTGGCATCGATGAAGTAGTGGGCGGGCCAGTAGTTGTTGGCGAATGACCGCCAGATCTTGAAGTCGTTGTCGATCGCAACGGGATAGCCAATCTGGAACTTGTCGATCGCCTGACGGACGTTATCAACACGCTTCTCGAAGGCAAATTCGGGCGAATGGACTCCGATCACGACGAGGCCCTGATCCCGGTACTTCTCTGCCCAGGCCCGAACGTAGGGGATCGTCCGGATGCAGTTGATGCAGGAGTAGGTCCAGAAATCGACCAGAACGACCTTGCCGCGCAATTCTTCAGCCGTAAGCGGCTTCGAATTCAACCATTCCACGGCACCGTCAAGCGACACGAAGCGGCCGAGCACAGGCAGATCGCTTTGGTATCCCTTGCGCGCATCGTTCGCGGCGAGCTGCATCGCACTGCCCGACGGCTTTCCGGCCGTATCGCTTGCGTTATGCAGCCTGTCGAGCAACGACTGCTCGATGCGGGTACTACTCGCATAGGAAAGGCGCGACAACAGGCCGGTATCGAGCCCGAGCGCAATTGCCGTGACACCGGCCAGCACGGCGACGCCAAGCGCCTGCCTCAGACGTTCCCCAATGCCGAGCGATCGCTTCATCGCGGCAAAGACCTTCTCCCCGGCAAGGACAGCCATTGCTAGCGAGGTAGCAGCACCCGCAGCGTAGGCCGTCAGCAGGAGCGTCGTCTGAACGTTTGCCCCTTGCAGTGCGGCGCCAGTCAGGACGAGCCCGAGGATCGGACCGGCGCAGGGCGCCCAGAGAAGGCCGGTTGCGACGCCGAGAAGGAAGGACGTGCCCACGCTCCCCTTCTTGCCGCTCGCCTGCTGTGACAGGCGGCTGCCCAGGGCCACCGCGGGCCTCGTTACCACCGCGGCGATACGCGGCGAAAGCAGCGTCACGCCAAAGCCGGCGATCAGGGCGACGGCAGCGTATCGACCAATTTCGTTGGCATGCACAGCCCAGCTTCCGCCGACCGCAGCAAGCGTTGCCACGCCGGCAAAGGTCACGATCATACCGAGTAACATCGGCAGGATGCTTCGTGTAAACGGCTGACCTGCCCGCGACAGGACGAATGGCAGGACCGGGAGAATGCAAGGGCTGACGATGGTCAGCGCCCCTGCGAGATAAGCAATCAGGAATAGGATCATGTCGTCATCCCCTGCAGTTGACCGATGCTCACACACTGGTCGTTGATGGTGCCTGCATAGGACCGGTCCGAAGTATCCCGGATGTGTCGCATTCCCCCCGAATTGTATCAGAATGCAAGCGACCTCAGCAGCCGCCGATCAACGGCGAAAGCCGCCAACTTGGCCCGCGCCAATTGCCAAATGGCGGTAGTCACTTCCCGCTGCCAATCTCCTTGCGCCACTTGGATTGGTATACTTACCAGAAGCCAGTTGCTCCCGGCCCATGCGTATTTACTTCCCACCGACTTCGGGTGAATACTCGCCGCCGAACAATCACTATTCCGCGAGGCGGCAGAATGGATCGCATCGACGCAATGAAGGTGTTTGTGACGGCAATTGACGAGGGCAGTCTCGCCGGAGCCGCCCGTAATCTCAAACGATCGCCAACGGCAGTCAGCCGCGCTCTGAGCTTCCTGGAGGCGCATGTCGGTGTCGAACTGCTCCACCGGACGACCCGGACGCTGAAGCTGAGCGAGGCAGGTCAACGGTATGCGGCGGCCTGTCGGCGTGTGCTGGTGGATCTCGAGGAAGCCGACATGCTTGCCGGCGGCGAGCGCGCGGCACCGCGCGGAACGCTGACAATTTCGGCGCCGCCGATCCTGGGAGAAGAGGTGTTGCGCCCCATAGTGGACGACTTCCTCGAACTTCACCCGACGGTCTCTGTCCGGTTTCTTATGCTGGATCGGTTGGTGAACCTGGTTGATGAGGGCGTCGACCTTACCGTGCGCATTGGTCACCTGCCGGACTCCTCGCATGTCTCCACCCGTCTCGGTGGCGACGTGCGACGCGTCGTCGTCGCCTCCCCTCGCTATCTGGCCAACCATCCTCGTATCGTCGAACCCGCCGACCTGGCGAAACATCAGATTGTCGCGTTCAGCAACTTCGGCCTGGATTCCTGGAGCTTCACGCCGGCGAAGGGCTCGTCCATTCCGCGCACGGTTCACTTCACACCGCGCTGCATCGTCAACAGCGTTCGTGCAGCAGCGGCATCCGCTGCTGCAGGCGGCGGCTTGACGAGGCTCTACTCCTACCATGTGGCATCTTATGTGCGCGATGAACGCCTGAAGATCGTGCTCGCCGACGCCGAACACCCGCCACTTCCGGTGCACCTGCTCGCGCCGCAGGGCCGGATGTCTGTGCCGAAGGTTCGCGCCTTTGTCGATTTCGCGACACCTCGCCTCCGTTCCGAATTCGCGAATATGGCAGCGGCAGCAGGCACTCTCGCCTGATTATGCCGACATTCGGTTGATTGTTGTCCGAACAGCGACAATTCTCTCAAATGTCGAATGGATCTAAATAAATTGCACCAACGCCGAGGGCGGAGGGCGGCCTCACCTGAAACGGCCGCGGCAATTGAAAGGATCACATCATGAACACGCAACAGAAGGTCGCCATCATCACCGGCGCATCGCAAGGCATCGGCGCAGAATTGGTGCGGGCCTACCGCGACCGGAACTATCGCGTCGTCGCCACCTCCCGGTCGATCAAGCCCAGCGTCGATGCGGACATTATTGACGTCGCAGGCGATATCGGCAAACCGGAGACCGCGGAGCGGATCGTGCGCGAAACGCTCGAGCGCTTCGGCCGCATCGACACACTGGTGAACAATGCAGGCGTTTTCCTGGCCAAGCCGTTCGTCGAAATGACCCAGGAAGACTACGACCATAACCTCGGTGTCAATGTGGCTGGTTTCTTCCACATCACCCAGCGCGCCGCCACGGAGATGCTGAAGCAAGGTTCGGGGCACATCGTCAACATTACCACCAGCCTCGTCGACCAGCCAATCGCTGGCGTGCCCTCTGTGCTTGCTTCCCTGACCAAGGGCGGTCTGAACGCGGCCACCCGGTCGCTGGCGATGGAGTTCTCGAAGAGCGGCATTCGTGTAAACGCGGTTTCTCCAGGGATTATCAAGACGCCGATGCATGCGGTTGAAAAGCACTCGGCACTGGCCGGGCTTAATCCGGTCGGCCGCATGGGCGACATTCGCGATGTCGTCGACGCCGTTCTCTATCTGGAGACCGCGGGCTTCATCACCGGCGAGATTCTCCATGTCGACGGCGGCTCGAACGCGGGCCGCTGGTAGCCAGCACTATGGAGCGGCTGCGCTGCAACAGCGCGACTGCCGTCAATGACGCAACCAACCCTCTTTCATTGGAGACGGAAATGCCTATCGTCACTGTACAGGTTACCCGCGAAGGAACCACGCCTGATCGCAATTCGGTCACGGCCGAAGAGAAGGCCGCAATCATCGAGGGCGTCAGCCAGGTTCTGCTCGACGTCCTCAACAAGCCGCTTGAATCGACCTATGTGGTGATCGAAGAAGTCGATCTCGACAATTGGGGCTGGGGCGGTCTGCCGACCGTCCAATACCGCAAACAGCGCGCCGCGGCAGCCAAATCCTGACACTCTCCGAAACCTCGACCGAACCCGTCGCTCGCACTCTGAGCGTCGGGTTCGGCTTGTTTTAGCGACGATACTTCCGATGGCGCCACCCCTTGTCGGGATCAATCTATGATGTGATAGCCGCCATCGATGTAGATGGTATCGCCCGTCATCAATCGCGCCGCGTCATGCGCCAAGAAGGCAGTCGCCATGCCGACATCGTCAATCGATACGAGGCTGCGCGCCGGGGCCGTTTCCTGGGCCTTGTTCAGGAGTTCGTCGAACTCGGGAATGCCCGAGGCTGCCCGCGTTGCCAGCGGGCCCGGCGAGATCGCATGCACGCGGATGCCTTTGGGTCCGAGTTCCGCGGCAATGTACCGAACGGCGCTTTCCAGCGCCGCCTTGGCGACCCCCATGACGTTGTAGTTCTTCACGACCATCTGGCTGCCGTAGTAGGTCATCGTGAACAGGCTGCCGCCGCGTTTCATCAGCGGTTCGGCAAGATGCGCCATGCGAATGAACGACCAGCAGGAAATGTCCATCGTCTTCAAAAACCCCTCCTGCGGCACATCCACGACGCGTCCCTGCAGCGTATCCTTCGGCGAAAAGGCGATCGAATGCACGAGAAAATCGAGTTCGCCCCATTGCTCCGCGACGCGGTCGAACACCGCCTCCAATTGTCCCGGGACCGCGACGTCGAGCGGCATGAAGATCGGCGCTTTCAGCGCCTCGGCCAGTGGCTCGACATGAGGCCTGGCCTTGTCGTTGAGATAGGTCACTGCAAGCTCCGCGCCCAAGGCGCGAAATGACCTTGCGCAACCCCAGGCAATCGACTGGTCATTGGCAATGCCGACCACCAGTCCGCGCTTTCCTTCGAGAAGCTTGGCCTTTACCTCGGGAATCATGTCAGCCCTCTCTTCAGCTCAATAGGTGTGGCAGGCGCCTATGCAGCGATAAGCGCGAACGTATGCCGTGCGATCATCAGTTCCTCGTCGGTCGGCACCACATAAAGAGCGACTTTGCTGTCGTCGCTCGAGACGAGCAACTCACTGGCCTCGTTTCGTGCTGGGTCGAGCGAGGCTCCAAGCCAGCCAAGTTTTTTGGCAATCCGGGCGCGCATCACCGCTGAATTTTCACCGACACCCGCCGTAAACACGAAGGCGTCCAGCCCGCCGAGGGCCGCAACCAGCGCGCCGGCATTGAGGCCGATGCGATGCACGAAATGGTCGAGCGCGAGCCTCGCGCCGGCGTCGTCGCTGGCAAGCAGGTCGCGCACGTCGTTGCTGATGCCGGAAAGCCCCTTGAAGCCCGACTCCTTGTAGAGGAGATCCTGCAACTGCGGTGCCGTCATTCCATGCTGCTGGAGCAGGTAGAGAAGTACACCAGGATCGATCTGCCCGCATCGCGTGCCCATCGGCAACCCGTCGAGCGCCGTGAATCCGAGCGTGCTCTCGACGCTTAGCCCCTTATACAGCGCGCACATGGATGCGCCGCTCCCGAGATGCGCGACGATGACCCGTCCGTTGCCAACGTCAGGCGCGATCTCGGCCAGGCGTCCGGCCACATATTCGTAGGACAGCCCGTGAAAACCATAGCGCCGGATACCCTCGTCGAAATAGTGCGCCGGAATGGCATAGTGGTCCGTCATTGGGTCATGGCCGCGATGAAAGGCGGTGTCGAAGCAGGCGACCTGTGCAAGCTGCGGCTGGCGTTCCAGCAACACACGGATCGGCGCGAGGTTGTTGGGCTGGTGCAAGGGCGCCAGCGGCGTGTATTGCTCCAATTCGCGGAGCAACTCCTCATTGATGCGCGCTGGACGTGAATGGTTCGGACCGCCATGAACAACCCGGTGGCCGACAGCAACCAACCGGCCCTGCTGCCTCTGACGCAACCACTCCCCCACCAGCCGCATCGCCGCCGGCAGATCGGGAACCGTTTCGGGTGGATGATTTTCGTTCTCCAGCCGCTCGCCGCCGGCGCTCTTGACGGTCAGGTGCGGCGCGGTGCCGATCCCCTCCATCTGCCCCTTGATCAGCCGCTCCAACGAGTCCGCGACCGAAAATACCTCGAACTTCAGGCTGGACGAACCGGCATTCACGACGAGGATGGTGTCCATGGCCTCAACCACCCTGTATCGGTGCCGTGCGGCGGCGCGCATCGGCAAGCAAGACGCCGACGGCGCAAGAGGCAAGACGGGCCCGCACCGAATCTGCCCGCGATGTCAGGATGATCGGCACGCGCGCACCGAGCACGATGCCAGCTGCATCTGCCCTTGCCAGGAAGGTGAGGTTCTTCGCCAACATGTTGCCGGCTTCCAGATTGGGAACGACGAGGATTTCGGCGTGGCCGGCAACCGGAGAGTGGATACCCTTTATCCTCGCCGCTTCCGGGTCGATTGCATTGTCGAAGGCAAGCGGTCCGTCGAGAATACCGCCGGTAATCTGTCCGCGCTCGGCCATCTTGCAGAGCGCGGCGGCGTCGATTGTCGAAGGGATCTTCGACGTGACCGTCTCGACGGCCGAAAGGATCGCCACCCGCGGCGTGCCAAGGCCGATCTGCGTGAAAAGGTCGATGGCGTTCTGGATAATGTCCCGCTTGGCGTCGAGATCCGGCGCGATGTTGATGGCTGCGTCGGTGATGAAGAGCGTTTCCGCATGATGCGGGACGTCCATGACGAAGACATGGCTGATCCGCCGCGCTGTCCTCAGTCCTGTGGCTGATGAGGTCACGGCCCGCATGAGCTCGTCCGTGTGCAGGCTGCCCTTCATCAGCAGTTCAGCACCGCCTTCGCGGATGATTTCCACTGCCTTTGCCGCGGCCGCGTCGCTGTGCGGCGTGTCGATCAGTTCGAACGGCGAGATATCGAGGCCGTGCGATTTTGCGACCGCACGCACCTTTTCCACCGGCCCGACAAGGATCGGATGCATCAGCCCGACCTCGGCTGCTTCGACAGCGCCGCGCAGCGACGTCTCATCGCAAGGATGGACGACGACCGTTCGCATCCGCGGAACCTGCTTTGCTTTAGCGATCAGCCGCTCGTATTTCTCATGACTCTCGGCTTCTTCCCTGGCGTTGTTCAGATCCGGCATCTGCGTCTGCTCCATGTTGAAAAGACCGGGTTCAAGCCCCGCGTCTGACAGCCTTGACCGGGGTGGGCTTCATCGGCGGCGTTACGGGCTCGGCGACGGTCTCGCTGCCAACGTCGAAGAGCCCGATGATCCTCTGCCACCGCTTCTCGGCTTCTTCCGAAAGCGGACCCCGCGCATTCAGAACCTGCCGAAGCGAATCCAATGCTTGGCGGCGAACGCCCTCCTCCGCCGGCAGCAGGCGGGGGATCGCGTTCACGGCGTCTTCCTCATCGATCAGCAGCATGAAGAACTGATCGCGGATTAACGCCTTGAATTCGCTGAGCGTCATTGCCGGCATTCCGTCCTCGGCGCGCCGCATCCGGCGGATGGCGGCAAAGCCACGCTCATCGGCTGCGCCACTCGCCATCGCGACGTAAAGCAGGCTGCGCGCCATGCCCTCCCGAAGCCCGCCGTTGCCGATTTGCGCCTTGAGTTCCTCGATCCTCGCCTTGAGCATCTGGACATGCATGCCGGTCTTGGCCGCGCGCCGATGTGGCGTTGCATCGGACGGATCGATACCGACAGCCGCCTGCAGCAGCGGAGACCCATAAACAGTGAGAAAGGTCGCCTCACTCAGCGCCTCCATCCCCTCGCGCCAGGCGTCCAGCCCCGCTACCATCTGGCGCGAGACGGCCTGCTCCATGGCCAGAAACGGATTGTCCGCAGGAACCGGACGACGTTCGTCCGCCACCTCGACAGCGAGATCCGCAATCGGCGCCATCCAGGGATTAACGTCGGAGAAGAGCTCATATTGCAGCCGCAGCGGGTGCGTTGCCCGCAATTGTTCCGCCGCCCAGTCGGGCACCATGGCGCGGACGAAAGGCTGGAGGAACGTCTTGTAGAGCGACAGGTTGATGTCCGAGACCTTTGCGACGGTCGCAAAGCGGCGATCGTCCTCGGCGTCATTGCAACCGAGCTCACGGATATCGTCGAGCGTTCTTGCCTCGCATCGCATGATCCAATCGCCCTCGACCAGGTCTCCGCCGATGGTCTCGTCTGTCCTTGCTTCGAAGGTCGCTTCGTAGAGACCGGGCGGCAGCGCATCGATCAGGTCGATATTGCTGGAGAACTCGCCGTGCTCCTTGCGGGCAACGCTCGCAGACACGAAGATCCCGAGATGGCCGATCGTTTCATGTACCGTGTAGACGATCGTCTGCCCGTGCGAACGTATCTCGTTCACATCGTCGTAGAGGTCCAGCACCCAGCCGAGCGCCTGCGCGGGCGGCGTGATGTTGTCCCCTTTCGAGCAGAAGACGACGATCGGCGCGCGAATATTGCGTAGGTCGATCGCCTCGCCATTCGATGTCTTTATGCGGCCCGCCGCTAGATTATTGCCGACGAAGAGCTCGTCCACGATGAATTGGATCTCTTCGGCATTCAGGCTGACGTGCCCGCCCCACCACTCTTCGAAGCCGAGATAGCGCGGCGCCTCGGTGTCGATCTTGGAGTAGAGGTTGTACTGCTTGGTCCAGAGCGTGTTGGCCGGGTTCTGGTTCTCGAAATTCTGCACCAGCCATACGCCGTCGAACTGCCCGTGTCCGAGGTCGCTGGTAAGCGCCGTCAGCCAGCTGCCGCCGAGCAACCCACCCGAGTAGCGCATCGGGTATTTGCCGCGTTCGCCGGCCCAATAGGACAGCGGCGCGCCGGCAATGATGACCGAGCCGAACAGTTCCGGGCGCATGGCGGCCAGCATCATGACGGCCCATCCGGCCTGGCAATTTCCAATCACACAGGGCTTGGCGTCCGCCTGAGGATGCAGGGAAATCACCTTTACAAGAAAAGCAGCCTCGGCCTGCGCGATGTCTTCGATCGTCTGCCCCGGCACTGGCTGTGGGAGGAAGCCGATGAAATAGCAAGGATGCCCAGCCTTGAGCGCGACACCGATCTCGCTGTCCGCCTTGAAGCCGCCGATGCCGGGCCCGTGTCCGGCTCTCGGATCGACGACAACGAACGGCCGGCGCGTGTCGTCAACCTCGATCCCCTTGGGCGGGACGATCCGAACCAGCGCGTAGTTGACGGGTCTCGGGAGGGAACGTCCATCAATGACGATCTCCGGCGTGAAGCTCAGTACATGCGGCGCCGTCGCTTCGGCGTGAGCCCGATATTGGTTGCCGCGCTTTCGCATGACATCCCAGAACAGCACGCTGCGCTGCGTGGCATCCATGGCATAGTCGAAAAAGAAGCCCGCAGGACCGAAGTGAGTGGCGAAATCAGCTGTCGGAAGATACGAAGGGTACCGCATGCCAAATCTCCTCGTTCACCCTCTCGGCGAGAGGTCAAAGACTTATGCTCGGAGTGTATTCGCGATCTGCGTCTGCACTGTGAATAGTTAACCGCACCGTCATTCATGCGCTTTGTTCGCACATGCAGCATAAGTCCATTCGGTCCACGGCACCAACGTATTTTACGGTAGCATACGGAATTCGACGCAGGTCGGGCGAGACCGCGATGGAGCGACGTGCAAAACGACCGCAGCGCGTCACGAAGATTATTTGCTGCCCCAACATCAGGTCACAAGCATTTTATAGGCTGGCAGCATGGCTACAGCGTTACCCAGCCTGAGGAACCGTCGCGCTCAATTACCTCGAGGGACCGGCGTCCGGTCAACGGTCGTGGTTAACCTCAGCGCCTGGGTTGGCTCGGTTGCAGATCCTGAAAGCCGATCTCAGGACATCCTCGAATGTTGGCAAAGGTGATATCGCGGCGTTCACCCCACTCGGTCAGCCCTCTCAGCGTCACGACGTTCTCGTCGCGATAGACCAGGTCAGTCCGACGGATACCTGCTCGCCGTGCCCTGTTTTGCGCTTGGCTGACGTTGCAGGTGCCTTCCGATGGCGACACTTGCCAGGTGCTCGTCCCTCTGCCGTCGGATTGCCAGCCGCCTGACTGAGCTGAGGCCACCGACGGCGCTAAAGCGACGAGGATCATCAAGGTCTTGTGGAAGGCGGCTTTCATGATCCCTGCCCCGGTTGCACTGCGCTTGAGCACTCAGGGCCAAGATAGACGGACCTGCGCATAGCGCAATCACCAGTGGGCGGACCCGCGCTCCATTTGCTCGCAAATGAAGGTGAAGTCGTGCGCCAGCGTTAATAACCGCCTAACGCTGGCGCCGATCGTCTGAGTTATCGAACCCGCAACTACCGCGCAAGCTCGCCCTCGGGACGACCGCGTCCAAGCTTGTCAGGGAGCGGCTGCCCTTTCGGCGTGAACTCGAGCGACCCTGAATTTATGCAGAAGCGCTCGCCTGTCGGAGGCGGGCCGTCGAGAAAGACGTGCCCCTGATGCGCGCCGCAGCGTGCGCAAACGATCTCTGTTCTGACCATGCCGTAGCGGGTATCGCGAATGCGCCGCAGGTGATCCTTGGCGGCAGGCGCAGTGAAGCTCGGCCAGCCTGTCCCGCTTTCGAATTTGGAAACGGCCTTGAACAGGGGAAGACCGCAGAGGCGGCAAGTATAGAGCCCCTCGCGTCGCTCGTGGAGGAAGACGCCACAAAACGGCGCCTCCTCGCCATGCTCCAAGAGCAGATGACGGTCGTCCTCACTGAGATCCGCCACAAGCTGCTGCATCTGTTCTTGTGTGGGAGGGGTGAGATCGAACTGCAATTCGACGACATCACGCATTCCTGTTTCTCCTTGGGTGCTCCGGCGGATTGCCGGAACGTCACATGAGTTTACCTCAGCAGGGCCGGCGCCGATGTAGCGCTGCGCCGGGCGCGTTCTTCATCCGTTCAGATGAGATTGAGCGCCACGTCGATATTGCCGCGCGTTGCCTTGGAGTACGGGCAGATCTCGTGCGCTGCGTGGATCAGTTCCTCTGCGACATCTCGGTCGATGCCCTGCAGGCTGACGTTGAGCCGCGCGCGCAGAAAAAAGGATCCGCCGTCGGCGTTCAGATCGATTTCCGTGTCGATCTCGGGCTCGACGGGCAGCTTGATCTTTCTCTGGGCTGCAGCGAGCTCGATGGCGCCAATGAAACAAGCAGACCATGCGGCGCCAAAAAGGCGTTCGGCAGCCGGGTGCGGCTGCGACAGGCGAAGATCCAGCTCGCCATCGCTGCTGCGTGTGAAACCGTCGCGACCACCCTTGTTATGGGTCTTGCCGGTAAAGAGGAGCTTCTCAGTCATCGTAAAATCCTTTCGGGTCAGCTTTTCATTCGCATCCGCTTTAATCGAATACGATCTAAATATGTTGCTCGAAAGGTGTCGTCAATACCATTGCGATTTAATCGGATGCGATTTATATAGAGAGAAGCGAAAAGCAACCGAGTAGGATCTCCCATGTCCGCATCCAAAACCGCCAAAACCCTGGAGACAGAGGCGCCCGTTTCCGGCGAGGCCGACAGCAAGAACAACAAGCTTTCGAACTTCCTATGCTTCGCGGTCTATTCCGCAAACCTGGCCTTCGGCCGTGCGTACAAGCCGATCCTGGACCAGCTGAACCTGACCTACACTCAATACATCGCGCTGGTTGCCCTCTCCGATAAAGACGACCAGACGGTCGGAACACTGGGCGAAAAGCTATTCCTGGAATCGAACACGCTGACCCCCATGCTCAAAAAACTTGAATCTCTGGGCTATATCCGCCGCAAACGCGATCCCGCTGATGAGCGGCAGGTACGATTGAGCCTGACGGCGGCTGGACGCGACCTTGTCGCTGCGGATCCCGGCGCGCCACTGGTCGATGCGACCGGCCTCGGAGAGGACTTCCCAGTCGTGCAGAAATCCGTGGTACGCCTGCGCAACAACCTCCTGAAGGCAACGCAGGACGGATCGGCAAAGGATTGATCTCTACTGCGCCCGTGAGCGTCGATGTATTCGGCGCTCCGCCGCCTCAGGTGCAGATGCCACCAAGGAGAACTTCCATCCCGGCGATTGGCATGGCGCTTGGCAACTGCGCGCGTGAAATCGCCTGCATAGGGTGGAGAAAGACGGGTTGCCCCTTATCTGAGGAAGGAGATCCGAAACGGAGACCGAAAGGACCCGCGCAATGGCAAAGAACACGATCTGCCTGTGGTACGACAAAGATGGTGAGGCTGCCGCCCGGTTTTACGCCGAAACTTTTCCCGATAGCGCAGTGGACGCCGTCATTCGCGCACCTGGAGACTATCCAGACGGCAAGCAGGGAGATGTATTGGTTGTCGAATTCACGGTTGCGGGCATTCCGTGCATCGCCTTGAATGGCGGTCCAGTATTCAAGCAGACCGAAGCCTTCTCATTTCAGATCGCAACGGAGGATCAGGCGGAGACCGACCGCTATTGGAACGCCATTGTCGGCAATGGCGGTCAAGAGAGCGAGTGTGGCTGGTGCAAGGACAAGTGGGGTGTGTCCTGGCAGATCATACCGCGCATCCTGACCGACGCGCTTGCGGCAGGCGGTGATCAGGCAAAGCGTGCTTTTGATGCGATGATGACCATGAAGAAGATTGACGTTGCGGTGATCGAAGCCGCCCGGCGTGGTTGAGGTGCCAGCGCGGCGCGCCACATCCTCTCTCCGCCCGAACGTCCATCTAGCGCGCAGCCACGGTAAGGGGCTGCAGTGGCAGTACGCCGGCAATTCTCCTGAATGGGACGCGCGTCGGGCAGCGTTTACCCTAGCGAGCTGACACCATCGGAAGCTCATTTGCCTCCATCATCTCGGCCGCCTTGGCGTATCCGCCACCCATGCCGTCCAGAAAGTGCAGATGCGAATCTGGTTTGCCCGAAGGCACGAAGCAGGTCATGAGCGCGTGAGATTGGCGATGCAGTCCGAAGTTGACCTCACCCCGCGCCTTTGCTGCAACCAGGATGGCTTCGACCGCTTCAATCTGTTCGCGTGTGCAATCCAACGTTAGACGCAGGCCATCGTCAAATTTGCGGAAGTCTGAGTTGGAGGCGACCGCCAACCAGGTTTCGAGGTTGACCGACCTCGCCCTGTCCTTGGTGATGGCGGTATCCCGCGACAGGGGATGGGCTTGCCGCGTGCCGGCGTCGAGAACGGAAAGCACGCACTTCGCCAATGCCGCGAAGGCTTCGGGGCTCCGGCCCTCGGATGGCTCGACCAGTAGCGACAGGATCTCGCCCCTCTGGCTCGGAAACGGCTCCCAATCGCAGCTCAGGCCGGTCAGATCGGGCTCGGTTGTGTAGCTGCCTGGCTTCACCAGATATCGGCCGTTCTTGATTTGCCGCTCTGCCCACTTGAGACCGCCGCCGGCAAACATCGCGTAAGTCGCGTCTTCAGAGGCGGCGTAGCGCGCGACGCGCACGTCGCGTCCGTTGGCACGTATCTCGCCCACGGACAGGTGGCCGGCCCGGAGAGCAAGGTTGAGATTGGTCTTGGCAAAGGCGACAACCTGCCGCAACGCTGATGTCGCGGTCATGATCCCCTGCGGTGGCAGCGCGAATGCCGCACCGTCTCCGCGAAACACAAAGGGGAAATCAAAGTCGCCCCAGGCATTCCCAACCGCGGCAATCACCGATGCGCCGGCATAGTTGACGTCTTCATAGCGCCCGGACTTGATCGCGGACGTCGAACCGACGACGTCTGTTATGCCGACCAGCCAATCGTCGGGCAGCGCCTCATAGATAGACGGGTCAAGCACTCGCGAAAACTCACTATAGGCCTGGGGCGCGTTTGGGTGTTGGCCGCCCATCGCGCGTTCATCGGTTTGCACGGCATCGACGGCTGGCTCCATGAACCTTTTCCCTTGCCTCATAGCAAAGTCCCTTTCTGTTGATTTACTTCGTACACGAATAACTCGGATGCGCTTTAAGTACACAAACAGGATCGCGAGGTCAATACATTTGCGATTTAATCGGATGCGATGTATGCGTCGCGGAAAATTGCGAAGATCACTCGGCGCCAGTAGGACCGAGACAGTCGCCGCGGCTTTCTTCGAAAATTCGGACCTGGGACATCCTGACCCGCAGCGGAAAGAGCATCATCCGAATTGGGGTCGGCTACGAACGGCGGATCACCATTCGAGCCCGGCATTCCCCGAAAGGTTCATAGCGGACATCCGCGAAACAGGTGACAGCTCCCAAAGTTCATGTGGATTACCGTATGTGATAAATTCCCTATTTCCATACTTCAGGTAGCATGTGCTTGGATGATTACATTTCCTAGTCATCAAGAGGTCACTGCAAAACTCACATCGTCTGTTTTGCGGTGACCTCGCCAAAATCCCAACCAAAATCTCAGCGGACCGACGCTTAGAGACGCCCTCTCAGAGTTTGGCCGCAATGTCGCCCGCAACATAGAGCAAGCAGCGTCGACGGCGTAGGCGACGGGCGTATGACGCAACGAAGCCTTGCAACGCATCGCTCGCGTTCCCATCTTATGGCGGTCACCCGAAAAATTCGAACCTGACATGGTCGACGCATCGTGCGTCCCATCTCACTGCGTTTCCTCCGGTCTGCGTGATGGAAACAAAGGTCGCCATGTCGAGCATGCCGCCAGTGCGGCAAAGGACTTCAATTGAACAAACCCATTACCGCCGCCGCCCCAGCGGCGAGTCCGCGCGAGCGCGATGACGCCGCTCGCCGCCCGGACAAGAACTGGAAACCTTACCCCTGCCTTCTCACCCGTCGTGAGCTGCAGGAGCTGATCGCCGAGCAGCTTGGCTGAGAGGCACTCAATCGCAACAACAAGGAGAAAAAGATGCAGGTCATTGTCAGAGACAACAACGTCGAACAGGCCATGCGCGCATTGAAAAAGAAGATGCAGCGCGAGGGTGTTTTCCGCGAAATGAAGGAACGCCGGGCTTACGAGAAGCCATCGGAGCGACGCGTGCGCGAACGAGCACAGGCGATCGCCAGACAACGCAAGGCCAACCGCAAGAAGTTGCAGCGCGAAGGTCTCCTGGCCTCGCCCAAGCACCGCTCATCGGGCCGATAACTTTATAAGATGACCGCCGGGAGTCCTCGGCGGCATTCCACCCCAAGAAAGGGTCGATTATGGAAGAACTGCATAGCTTGACTGTTTCGGACGAACGACTCGAAGACTGCCGGGAGGTGATCGAGCCAGATCTTCAGGATCTGATCCGAACGACGATAGCATCCGGCTTTACCGCTGAAGAGGTTCTGATCGCAATCAGCGAACTTGTGGCGGAGGACTTCGCCGTATCGGCAAGACTGCCAAGTGTCCACTGACTCGCGTCGAGTTGGCTGCCGAAACAGCCTCGCATCAATATGTTGTCGAGGCATCGTCTTGAGGGCGGGATAGGTGTTGAACGGCTCCCGCGAACACCTACATCCCGCTTATCGTTTGTTGGCAGAGAGGAGGTTCATCATGAACACGATCAGCCATGCAACCGAACCAAGGTGGGCCGCACCGGTGGCTATCCGGATTGGAACGCGCCCCTCTGAACATATTCATGGTCCGGCTGAAGCTGTTGACTATCTGGAGCACAGGTGGCCACTCCAAAGCAGCATGCACGTTGAGGCGGCGAAGCGTCGGTGCGTGGAAGCCATGAACCACCTTGCACACCTGGAAGCCGCCAGAGATGCCTTTGTCGCAGCCGCGGTCGAGGCCAAGGTTTTGGCGTGACTTGCTCCGAGGCGAAGGCCGCTGATGATCACGGTCGTCTTCGCCGCCCAGTTGCGCAAAGTCCAACAGCTGCGCCCGACATCCGAACGCCCTGTGTCAAACCACGTTGGCCCGGGCGGGGAAGGCGCTGACGATTAGTGTGTCGTGACGGACTTTGGAGAACGCGTGCGACGGGGCTTGTCTCCGGGCGCAGCCGTTATCGCGATCGCGGCCGCCTTTGTCTTCTTCGCCGTAGGCTTGTCGGCAGCGGGTTTCGGCGCGGCGCGCGGCTTGGCGGATTTGGCCTTGGCCGTCGGCTTGCTTGCATTGTCTGCCTGCTGGCCGAATTCCTTGAACGCCTGTAGCCAGTGTTTCATATCCTGGCCGTGCGGGCGCCCCTCCTGCTCCCAGATTTCATAAGCACGACGACGGATTTTCTCTTCACGCTCGTTCATGATGGGACCCTGCTTTTGGTTGAAACCCAATCTTAATTGGAGCAAGCGGTCCAATAGGCAATGGAGATACCAGCGGTCGATTGATCGAACGAAGCAGGCTTGGCGGCGAACTAAAAGCAACAATTGTCTTTTCCGAAATCCCTCTATCTACCCTCGCGCGAATTAAATCGAACAGGAAGGAAAGCGAGATGAAACGCACGTCGATTTTGCTGCTTCTGGCAGGGGCCACGATTGCCGGATGCACGCCCACCGAGCAAGGCGCGGGAATTGGTGCAGCCTCCGGCGCGGTCATCGGTGGCGTGGCGACCGGCAACGTGCGCGGTGCCGCCGTGGGCGCAGCGATCGGCGGTGCCACTGGCGCGGTCATTGGCAACGTCGCTGGGCGGCCTGGTCAGTGCTACTTCCGTGACCGTTACGGTCGGCGATACATCGCCAGCTGCCCGCGTTGAGCGGGCGCTCGCGGCACGGGCTCGAGGATCAGCTCTCGCTGCTAAAGATCTCGACGGCCGCCGCGACAAGCTCGGCATTGTTCGCGGCGATCATCCCGCTGGGAAGGAGCTTTCCATCTTCCAGGCCGACGCGGGTGGAATAGCGTCGTTCCTTCGCCAGCCGGACAAACGGCCAGACGGTCGCGTCGAAGCCATGCATCAGGACGGACCGCTGCACATTCCCACGCTGTAGCGTGCCGACGATCCCCTCCGCGACATCGAAAGCGCCCCTCAGGTCCTGTTCGTTGTCAAGTTCGATGAGGATGCGCAAAACGCGCTCATGGGCTTCAAGTCCGATGTACCGCTCCGCATCCGCGACTGACGCCAACCCGACTTCAATCCCAACTCCCTTATCGCGGAGCAATGCCATGACGGCGGGGGCATCGTCCTCCGAGAGGTTCACCGACGCATAGTCGGGCAGGACACTCCAGCAACGAATGGCCTCAAGGGTGCGGTGCGCGTCGCCTTCAATCCAGGCACCGGTGGATATGCCGAGAAACGAACCCGGACAGGAGCCCCGAACCGCAGCAATGGTCTCATCAACAGCGCCGAGACTTTCCTTCCCGTCAACGGCACGCGGATGAATGTGGAGTTCCGCGGCACCGGCAGCGACCACGGCGGCGGCATCCCGTGCGATTGCTTCAACCGTGACAGGCAATTGCGGATGATAGTCGATTGGCCGCGCGCCGTTGATACAGGCCTGAACGATCATGGAAATTGAACCTCTTTCGTGTCTGCCTGGCGCAGTTGATACCTGCTGACGAGAAATGGCAACAAACGCGATCCGTCGTCGACGATCCGCATCTCCGTCGTGAGGAGACGATGGCCACGTTCCGAAGACGCTACCGGTTGACGGTCTGGAGTGAGGACGCCCCATCATGAGGCCCTCGCCCCCTTAGCGCGGAATGTCCGTTCGTCGTCATCATCGTAGGGCCGCTTCACATCGGACTCGGCTTGCGAAAAAGCGCACGTTGCGTTAATGACTGTCCAGTCAGTCATAATTGGATGCAAGAGAATGGCAGAGAGAAAGCGGGAGAAACGAGACCCCGAGCAGCGCCGCGCCGAGATCCTCGCCGCCGCCTTCGCCTGCTTTGCGGAGCGCGGTTTCGCGGCGACCCGCATGGAGGACGTCGCGGCGCGGGCGGGCATCGCCAAGGGCACGGTGTACTTGCATTTTCCCGACAAGGAGCGGCTGTTCATCGATCTCGTCTCCGGCATCGCCTCGCCGATCCTCGGCGAGGTCGGCGGCATGGTTGAGAAGGATGCGATCCCGGCGCGGGCCGCCGTTGCGATGTTCTATTCCATCTTCAAACGCGAGGTTTTGGAGACAGAGCGCCGGCACCTTCTGCGGTTGATCCTCGCGGAAGGACCGATGTTCCCTGTCGTGACCGAATTCTATTACCGCGAGATCATCACCAAGGGTCTAGCGATCCTGCGGATCGTGCTTGCCCGCGCCGCCGCACGCGGTGAACTGCGCAATCCCGCCGTCGCAGACGTTCCGCAACTGGTTATGGCGCCTGCTTTGATGTCGATCGTCTGGGCGACGCTCTTCGAAGGCTACGAGCACCTCCACGCGCAGAAGCTATTCGACACATTCCTCGACACGCTCTTCGTGCCCCAAGGAGGCGCGATATGAGACGAATCCTTACCGTCGCTCTCGTGGCCGCCGCGGCACTTGCCGCTCTGCCCCTCCTGTTTTCTGACAGGTCTCAACGTGCCTACCAGGGGTGGGTCGAGGCCGACACACTTTTCATCGGCGCCGACACCGGCGGGCGGCTGGTCAAGCTCGACGTCGTCGAAGGCCAGGCGACTGCGCCCGGTTCGCCGCTCTTCAGCCTGGATTCGCGGAGCGAGGAGGCAGCCGTCGGCTCCGCACGCGCTTCGCTGGCGCGCCTGCAGGCAGAACTGGAACTCGCCGAGGCCGCGCAAAAGCGACCGGAAGAGATCGATGTACTGCGCGCGAGCGAACGTGAGGCGATCGCCCGGCTGGAGCTTGCCGCACAGGAGCTCGACCGCACCCGGGTGCTGGTCCAGCGCGGCACCGCGACAAAGGCGGACCTCGATACGGCGACGGCCACCGAAGCCGCCAACCGTGCCGTCCTCGATAATGTCCGCGGCCAGATCACGCTCGCCAACCTGCCTGCCCGCATCGAAACGCTGCGCCAGTCGAGGGAAGCAGTCGCGGTCGCAAAGGCCGATCTCGCCGCTGCGGAAGCCGCGCTCTCCCGTCGCTTCGTCTCGGCGCCGGCAACAGGCAGTATCGAGACCATCTACTATCGCGCGGGTGAGGTCGTCCCTGCCGGCCGGCCGATCGTGGCGCTCCTGCCGCCGGAGAACATCCGTGTCCGCTTCTTCGTACCCGAAACCGAGCTTGCGCTTTTCTCGCTGGGCCAGCCGATCCGCGTTGCATGCAGCGCGTGCCAGCCGACCGACGCGACGATCAGCTTCATCTCAAAGAACGCCGAATACACGCCGCCGGTAATCTACAGCCTCGATGAGCGTGCCAAACTCGTCTACCGCGTCGAGGCGATCCCGACCGATCCCACGGCGCTGCGTCCTGGCCAGCCGGTGGATGTCACCGCGGGAGCGCGACCATGAGCGACACAGCCATCGCCGTCGATGCTCCGGAGACCGTCATCGACGTCCATCACCTCACCAAGAGTTTCGGCAGCCGAAAGGTGGTCGATGACGTGTCGATGACGGTCAAGAAGGGCCGCATCCACGGCTTTCTTGGCCCCAACGGTTCCGGCAAGACCACGACAATCCGTATGCTCTGTGGTCTGCTGACGCCAGACAGCGGCAATGGCACATGTCTTGGCTTCGACATCCTGACCGAGAGCGATCGTATTCGCCGCCGTGTCGGCTACATGACTCAGAAGTTTTCGCTTTATCAGGATCTGTCGATCCGGGAAAACCTCGAGTTCGTCGCCCGCGTCTACGGTCTGGCCGATGCCCGCGGCAAGGCAAGCGCCGCCATAGACCGCCTTGGCCTGAAGGGCCGCGAACAGCAGCTTGCGGGGGAGCTCTCGGGCGGCTGGAAACAGCGTCTCGCGCTCGGCGCCTGTATCCTGCCCGAACCGGCGCTACTCCTCCTCGATGAGCCGACCGCCGGTGTCGACCCCAAAGCCCGCCGCGACTTCTGGAACGAGATCCACGCCCTCGCCGCTGACGGCCTCTCTGTCCTGGTCTCCACCCACTACATGGACGAGGCCGAGCGCTGCCACGAGATCGCCTATATCGCCTACGGCAAACTGCTGGCGCAGGGAACGGTGGACGAGGTGATTGCCGGCACCGGCCTCGTGACATGGACCGTCTCCGGGCCCGAGGTGCATCGTCTCCAGTCCGAACTTGAGAATGTGCCGGGCATCGACATGATGGCACCGTTTGGGACCAGCCTGCATGTTGCCGGCCGCGATCCGAAGGCGCTCGAAAAGGCAATCGCGCCTTATCGCGAACGGCCCGACCTCAAGTGGCAAAAGGGTGAAGCGACGTTGGAAGATGCCTTCATCGACCTGATGCGTCGCGCGGAGGATAATTTCCAATGACGACGCGACCGGCAAACCGCAACGGCATCTCATTCGGGCGCTTCTGGGCGATGACCATCAAGGAATTCATCCAGATGACCCGCGACCGCATAACGTTGGCGACGATGGTCGCCTTGCCGATCATGCAGTTGTTCTTGTTCGGCTTTGCGATCAACACGACGCCGCACAATCTGCCGACCGCTGTGTTGATGCGCGAGAACACGGATGTCGGCCGATCTATTTTGGCCGCCCTCGAGAACACCGATTTCTTCCAGATCCGCTCTGTCGTTACCCGAGCCGAAGACATGGATTCGCTTCTGGAATCCGGCAGGGCTTTGTTCGTCGTGGAAATTCCGGAAGGGTTCGAACGCTCGCTTCGGCGCGGCGACACGCCCTCGCTACTGGTCGCGGCCGATGCCACCGATCCGGTCGCATCGAGCTCGGCGCTGGGTGCGCTATCAGGCATCGTGACGTCGGCGCTCGCCAATGACCGCCAGGTCGAGTTCTCCGAGCCGACCAGGCCCGCATTCTCGATCGTCCAGCACCGGCGCTACAATCCGGCCGGTTCGTCGACTTTGAATATCGTGCCCGGCTTGCTCGGCACGATCCTGACGATGACGCTGCTGATCTTCACGGCTCTTTCGGTCACCCGGGAATTGGAACGCGGCACCATGGAAAACCTGCTTTCCATGCCGATCAAGCCGCTGGAAATCATGCTGGGCAAGATCGCGCCCTATGTGCTGATCGGCCTCATCCAGTCGCTGCTCATTATCACGGCCGGCCTGTTTGTGTTCGGCGTTCCAATCCTCGGCAGCCCGGCTTCGCTCGCGGCCGCAACCGCGCTCTTCGTCATCACCAATCTGTCGATCGGCTACACCTTCTCGACGATTGCGGCCAATCAGCTGCAGGCGATGCAGATGGCGATGATGTTCTTCCTGCCGAATATCCTGCTGTCTGGGTTCATGTTTCCGTTCGCCGGCATGCCGCAATGGGCGCAATGGATCGGTGAGGCACTACCGCTGACCCACTATATCCGGATCGTCAGGGCAATCATGCTGAAGGGCGCCAGCATCCAGACCCTTGCCTACGACACCACTGCCCTGGCCTGCCTGATGGCGGTCGCCATGTTCATCGCCGTGCGCCGCTTCCGCAGGACATTGGACTAGTCACAGGCCGAACTCGCGGTTTCCCGCGCCGACCGCGCACATGCGCGAGCACGGTCTGACTATTTCGGCCGGCGGACGGCCCGGATCTTGCCGCTGTTTCCACCGCCGCAAAACAGCCGGTCCGCGCCATCGGACTCAAGTCCCGATACACCGATACCAGCCGGCATCTCGACCCGTTCCAGGACCTGCCCGGTCTCTGGTTCAATGTGCCTGATATCGCTTTCGTCGCCCTCCCAGGTGGCATGCCAGAGCTCATCGCCGATCCAGGTCACCCCGGTAACAAAACGGTTGGACTCGATACTGCGAAGGACAGCGCCGGTTTCGGGATCAATCTGATGGATCTTCCGGCCGCGATACTCTCCGACCCAAAGCGTTCCCTCCGCCCAGGCGAGCCCGGAATCACCGCCATTGCCGGGGGCCGGAATCGTCGAGACTATCTCGCCCGTCTTCGGGTCGATCTTCTGGATCCTGTCCTCGGCAATCTGGAAAAGATAGCGCCCATCGAAAGCCGTTCCGGCGTGTGCCGCAACGGCGATCGTATTCACGACCTCACCGACATCGGGATCGAGGGCATTCAGCCTGTCGCCGGACGCGAACCAGACATTCCGACCGTCAAAGGTCACGCCGCCCACCTGCTTCACATCTGGAAAGGGGCCATATTCACGAAGGATTTCAGCTTGGGAGTGTTTCATGGGCTTATCCTAGTCGTTGGGCAGTGGACCTGGGAGTAACAAAGTTGACGGGAATCCCGGTAGTGACGGGATAGTCCAGCGGCGTGCTGGTCCTCGTCCGAAAAACTGCACCTTGCCCGTTTCAGCGAGGGCATCAAGCGCGCGTTGCACGGTGCGCGCGCTCGCACCAATCGCGATTGCCAGCGCCGAACTCGACCAGGCCTCCCCATCGGCCAAAAAAGCAAGGATCTCACCATGCTGCTCCTCGACCGGTGGAGCCAGGATGACCACCTGGTCGGCACGCCGCGGCGCGAGCACAAAGCCGTCCTTGGTTGCCTTGATATCTGCTATGCGGTGAAGCTCGCCGCGCAGCCGCCCGATTTCGACGCGCAACCTGGCGCGATGCGATTCATCGGCATCCTTCGCCCTGAATGCACGGGCAACGAGCACGTTCCTCGATACATCCGCCGGCCAACTCTCCGCCAGTGCACGGGCGAGCGCGAACAAGACCGGGCGCGTTGTCAGCGACACGAACGCGTCGCCCTCCCGCACGACGTAGCGGCACGCGTCGACGACAAGCGTGCCGGACGACAGGACTGTCTCGACTTCTTGCAGCAGCAGCAACCGCTCCTCGCCGCGGCTGGTCAGTCGCGCCGCCGGCGCCTTCAGAACCTCGGAGACCCCTTCGACCTCCGCACGAAGCGCGGGGATTCCCGCCTCCCTCGCCGCATTTTCCGCCCGGAGCAGTGCCGCGCGCGCAACGCCCGTCTGGAGCCGGCGGATGGCGATCCCTGCGACGACAAGCTCGTTCGCCGTTCGCAAGGGCGGCGGGAGCGGTGTTGGATCGACCCCGGCGAGCAGCCGTTCGGCTTCGTCGAGATGGCCGATGAGCAGCGACCGCCTGGCTTCGAGATGTCGCGCATGTGCGGCGTTCAAGCGGTCATCATGCGCTTCGAGCACTTCCCGCGCGGAGCTGAGTGTCTTGGCAGGCCAGGTTAGATCGCGCGAGACCAGAGCGATTTCCGCCTCGGCGACGAGACAGCGCGCCCGTGCGACCGGCTCCCTTGGCCCAAACGCACGGGCAGCCGTCTTCAGCAGGACCTTTGCCCTCGCGAGATCCCCGAGCTGGGCCATCGCGATGCCGCGAAGGGCGAGCGCGGGCGCGTCATTCCGCAGCGCCACCCTCTTCAGCGCACCGAGAAGATCGCCTGTCGCAAGCAGCCTCGCCGCGGCGATGATCATCGAGTCCATCGAAATCCCGTCAAACTTGTAACTCCCACCCTCGCCCACTGCGGTCCTAGTCTGCTCACGATCACCAAGCAGCCGCAAGGAGCGGCATGCTACGTCAACAGGCACCAAGAGGAGAAGTATGATGACGATGCACATGACAGGCACACGCGAAGAATGGCTTGCGGCGCGGCTCGACCTGCTCGCAGAAGAGAAGGAACTGACCCGTCGCAGCGACATGCTGGCACAACGCCGTCAGGAACTGCCGTGGGTACGGATCGACAAGGACTACAGGTTCGAGACCGACAGCGGCAGCGCTTCGCTGGCCGACCTTTTCAAGGGCCGCTCGCAACTGCTCATCTACCACTTCATGTTCGGTCCTGACTATACAGCCGGATGCCCCTCTTGCTCCTCGATCGCGGACGGCTTCAACGGCGTTGTCGTTCACCTCGAGAACCATGACGTCGCCTTCACCGCCGTTTCCCGCGCGCTGCTTCCCAAACTACAGGCCTTCAAAGAGCGGATGGGATGGACCTTCGACTGGGCCTCTTCCTTCGGTAGCGATTTCAACCACGACTTCAGCGTTTTGTTTAGCCAGCAGCAACAGCGCGAAGGCGGGATAGAATATAACTACCGGCGTGAACCGCCGGCACCGGGGCCGCAGGAGAGCGAAACCGTACAGGAATGGAAGTTGCGCGGCAGCGAGACCCCGGTCGGCCAGATCGCCGCGATGACTGGAACCGACATCGCCACCTATACGCGCGACAGGCCGGGCCTCAGCGCCTTCGTGCTCGAGGACGGCGTGGTCTACCACACCTACTCCAGCTATGCCCGCGGCCTGGACGGTATTTGGGGCGTGTATCAATGGCTCGACCGCGCGCCCTTCGGCCGCAATGAGCAAGGTATCTGGTGGCGGCATCATGACGAATACGGCCGGAGGTAGAGCCGATGCTTTCCTCCGACCAGACAAGGCGCAGCGCATCGGTCGAGAAGCCGGCCGACAATGCAGCAAACATCGCCGACTGGCTGTGTATTGCGGCAGCGCCCACCTTCGCCATCATGGCGGTTGTCACCATGGCAAGCGGCGGAGCAGAGACAATCTGCTCCGCAATGCAGGATGTCTTTCCCATGGATGGCATGGCCATGATGTACCTGCTGATGTGCGCTTTCCACCTGCCGCCGTGGCTGCGTCTGATCTCCGGGCGCACGGTCAAGTCTGAACAGTCCTGACTTGCATTGCTCCCTGCCCGCTCCACTTAAGGCCCGAGCAAATCCACCTAACAGGCAATCGGGAGAAGATCAGTGCCAGGCAATTCCACGATCTCAGCGGCTGCATCGGGCCAATTTTCGATCGGTAGCATCGCGATCAACCGTCTCGGCTTCGGCGCCATGCGCATTACCGGACCCGGCATATGGGGACCGCCTGCGGACAAGGCCGGAGCACTGGCAACCCTGCGTCGCCTGCCCGAGATCGCGGTCAACTTCATAGACACGGCAGATTCCTACGGCCCCGACGTTTCGGAAGAACTCATCAGCGAAGCGCTGCATCCTTACAAGGGGCTGCTGATCGCGACCAAGGCAGGGCTGACCCGCGAAGGACCGGATCTCTGGACGCCAAACGGGCGGCCGGACTATCTTCTCGAGCGCGCGAAAGGCAGCCTCAAGAAACTCCGTGTCGACCGGATCGATTTGTGGCAATTGCATCGCATAGACCCGAAGGTTCCTCGCGACGAGCAATTCGGCGCGGTCAAGATGCTCCTGGATCAGGACATCATTGCCCATGCCGGCCTAAGCGAAGTTTCGGTTGAAGACATAAAGGCCGCCCGAAAGGTCTTTCCCGTCGCGACGGTCCAGAACCGCTACAACCTCGTCGATCGCGCCAGCGAGGACGTGCTTGACTACTGCGAGCGCGAGGGCATTGGCTTCATACCGTGGTACCCGCTGGCCGCAGGCGAGCTTGCCCGTCCAGGGTCCATCCTCGACAGATTGGCCAAGAGGTACGACGCGACGCCAAGCCAGATTGCTCTGGCGTGGGTGCTCAAACGCAGCCCTGTGATGTTGCCGATACCGGGAACCTCCAAGGTAAAGCATCTTGAGGAAAACGTAGAGGCGGCAAGCATCGCTCTCGATGAAGCGGATTTTATAGCGCTGGACACAGCGGCTCGCCAATCCGGCTCCTAGCGCCGACCTGGCCTCTAGTAGCATGTCCAACCGACGCACGAGGTGGTTCCTCACCTGCCTCTTATAGTCGGACGGGGTACCGCAACGAGCAGCGATCGCTTTTCTTGTGAAAGATCGCTGCGGTTGCATTCCCGCTCAGGTTTTTGTCATCAGGACGTTTTATCCCGATGCCACCGCTCTATATCGTGAAAGAGTTGCCTCCACCTAGGACTGTGCAACCGAGCGGAGAGGTAATTGGCAACAGAAACAGAACTGAAACTTGAACTGAGCGCCGACGCGGTGGACACATTGCTGGGATCCGGCTTGCTGGGAAGCCCGATCTCTGTCGATTCCATGACCTCCATTTATTTCGACACGCCCGACCGCCAGGCATGGGAGGGCGGCTATTCTCTGCGAATCCGTACGGTTGGCGAAGCGCACGTCCAAACGGTCAAGGCTGCGGGACCGAACAGGGCCATCTTTGCGCGCTCCGAGTGGGAAACGCCGCTCACGGGCAACACTCCTGTGATCGATTACACGACCCCGCTGAGGTCCGAACTCGATATCGAGGACGGCACTCTCGTCCGGCAGTTTTCCACCCTGGTAAAGCGACATCGTTGGAACGTCGATCAGGACGGGAGCCAGATTGAAGTTGCCCTTGACATGGGCTCGATCGTTGCCGGCGACCGCGAGATGCAGATCCGGGAATTGGAGCTGGAACTGAAGGACGGCAAGCCATATACGCTGTTCACCCTTGCCCGCAGAATCGAGGCGCTTGTCCCGATCCGTTTCGGTGTCGCTTCGAAAGCGGAGAGAGGATACCGCCTGCTCCGCGAGCAACAAACGGCATACAAGGCGGAACCCGTGCATCTCGACCGCGACCTGCGGGTCTCGGCCTCGTTCCAGGTCATTGCTGAAGCATGTTTCCGGCAGTTCCGGCTGAACGAATCGATCGTCATAAATCGCCCGAACCCATCGGCACTTCATCAGGCCCGCGTGGCACTCAGGCGGCTGCGATCTGCCTTCTCGCTCTACAAGGTGATCCTGGTCGACGCCGAATCTCAGCGGTTGAAGGAAGAGTTGAAGTGGCTGGCGGGCGTTCTCGGAGAGGCACGCAACATCGATGTACTGATTGCCAGGGTTGGAAACAGCGACGTAAAAAGTCGTTTGCTCGAAGCACGCGACAGCGCCTATGAGCAGGTGCTGAACGCGCTTTTCAGCTCGCGTGCCGAAGCCTTTATGCTGGACCTTAACGAGTGGCTGCATTGCGGAGAGTATCTCGCGCTGGTGGAAACGGCAGAGATTCGGAACGGACCGGTGGTCGATTTCGCAATCGACATCCTTGACCGTCAACGCAAGAAACTGAAAAAACGCGGCAAGTCTCTGGTCGAAGCCGACGATGAGCATCGGCACGAAACCCGCAAGGCGGCAAAGAAGTTTAGATATGCGAGCGAATTCCTAAGGTCCCTGTTCTCCAGCAAGCAGGCCGAGCGACGCTACGAAAAGTTCATCCAAGCGATGGAGAAATTGCAGGACGAACTCGGTCTCCTGAACGACATGGTAACCGCGCCGACTGTCATTCACAATTTGGAGCTGGAATCACATCCCGGCGTCGAATCCCTGATGGTCGCTGGCAACAGCGAAAAACTGATCACCGCCGCTCAATCGTCGTTGGACGAACTGATGGAGCGAAAAAGGTTCTGGCGGGGATGAAGCAGCCGCTCCGCGCTGCCGGGATGCTGTCCCACGCCGCGTGCCGAGATCGCCTGGCGCCGAGCGTACTCTTCTCATGTGAGATATCAGGAACAGAATATAAGCACTTTGCGGACGGCGAGAGTTAGTGCAGTCTGCGATATCAGTTCAGGTCGATGAATCGGGGCTATTGTGACCTGATCGCGAGAGGGGACAGGTTCATCATGAATAGCAGGATTTCACTGATCGCATGCGCCGCTGCCGCAATGGCGTTCGTCACACCCACGCATGCAGCAGATCTCCTGCCCGCCACGGCGCCACAACCTCAGGCCGTGCAACCGAATGGCTGGACGTTTTCCTTCGCACCCTACTTCTGGGTTGCGGGCCTCGACGGCAAGACTCAGGTGTTCGGCCTCCCGACCGTCGACATCAATCAGAATTTCAGCGACATCTTGAAGGATCTGGACTTTGCCTTCATGGCAGCCGGTGACGCCCGCTATGACCGGTTCAGCGTCTTCACTGACATAATCTATGCTCGCATAACGACGGATGCGGCAACACCGCGGGGCGTCGTCGCTGACGAGGTCGATGTCAAGTCAGTCACATTCAGCGCACTGTTGGGCGTCGGATACACCGTCTACGAAGATCCGAAGACTCGCTTGGATGTGGTTGCCGGTGCCAGATACTGGCATGCCGAAACAACGATAGGGCTAAGCGGTGGCCTCATCGGCAACGTGTCGCGGACCGATAGCGCCAATTGGGTGGACGGGGTCGCGGGCATCAAAGGCAACTACTCGCTGACCGACACGGTCTATCTCACCGGCTGGGGCATGATCGGCGGCGGAGGTGCCGACCTGGACTGGGACGTGCTGGCGGGCATTGGCTATAAGTTCAACGACACCGTCTCGGCGGTTGCCGGTTACCGCGCCCTCGGCGTCAACTACAGCAACGATGGCTTCACCTACGACGTGATCGAGCACGGCCCGATTTTCGGAGCGATCATCCGCTTCTAATCGCCGTTTCCTGATATACCGCCCCGGAGGCCTTTCACCCCGGGGCAGTGCCCGCCGGCATCAAACCGAACG
Source organism: Rhizobium sp. 57MFTsu3.2 (assembly GCF_012932765.1). Lineage (NCBI taxonomy): Bacteria > Pseudomonadati > Pseudomonadota > Alphaproteobacteria > Hyphomicrobiales > Rhizobiaceae > Rhizobium > Rhizobium sp. 57MFTsu3.2. Next base: position 44,549 of record NZ_JDWI01000015.1, on the reverse strand, counting down.
GGTTAGTCCGCCGTCAACGCGAATATTCTGCCCCGTCATGTAGGCTGCACCGGTCGATGCAAGGAACGCAACCGTCGCTGCGATTTCCTCGCTCGTGCCATAACGCTTCATCGGAACGCTGTCGCGGCGCTCCTCCGTCGCCGGCAGGCTGTCAATCCAGCCCGGAAGAACGTTGTTCATGCGGATATTGTCGGCGGCATAGGTGTCGGCGAATATCTTGGTGAAGGACGCCAGCCCGGCGCGGAACACGGCCGACGTCGGGAACATCGGGCTCGGCTCAAACGCCCATGCGGTCGAAATATTGATGATCGCGCCGGCCTTCTGCTTCTGCATGTGCGGCGTCACCAGCCGTGTCGGACGGATGACGTTCAGAAGGTAGACCTCCATGCCCCGGTGCCAGTCCTCGTCCGATATGTCGAGGATGGGCGCGCGCGGACCGTGGCCGGCGCTGTTCACGAGCACGTCGATGCGTCCCCAAGTGGAGATCGCGAGATCAACGAGCTTGCGGAGATCGTCATTTGATTGGTTGGAGCCGGTGACGCCGACGCCCCCCAGCGCCTTTGCAAGCTCTTCGCCCTTCCCCGACGATGATAGGATCGCCACCTTGAACCCATCGGCTGCAAGACGCTTCGCCGCGGCGGCGCCCATTCCGCTGCCGCCGGCCGTGATCACCGCTACCTTTTCTACTGACATCATACTCTCCTGCCTTAAAGAGGACCCGCATGCAATTGCGGTCTACAGTTGCCTGCAAAGCGTGATATCACTCGTGTGGCATCGGTGCGAGCCAGTTTCGTTCTCAGAAAGCAGTAGAAAATCTATTGAATGGCAGAAGGTATTAGACGTCTTCCCTCGCTTAATGGCCTTCGCATGTTCGAGGTCGTCACACGGCACCTGAACTTTCGCCTGGCAGCCGAGGAAATCGGGGTCACCCAGGGTGCTGTCGCCCAACAGATTCGGGGCTTGGAAGCAGAGTTGGGCCTGAAGCTGTTCGACAGGCTTCCGCGAACGCTGGCGTTGACGGAGGCTGGCCAGAGCTATGTGACCAACATCCGCCGTGCTTTCGAGCTGATCTCGGAGGCAACCGAGACATTGAAACCAGAACCGCTTCACCTGACAATCAGCGTGACGCCGACATTCGCCTCGAAATGGCTGATCCCTCGCCTGCCGGATTTTACCGCGGCTCACCCCAACATTGATCTGCGCATCTTGGCGAGTGATCGCATTGCCAATTTCCAAACCGATGCGGTGGATCTCGCCGTCCGTCATGGCCGGCCACCCTTCGGACCGAACTTGAATGCGGAGCTGCTGTTCGATCACGTGATTATTGCCGTCGGCAGCCCGCTACTGGTGGAGAAGCTCGGCTTCCCCGACCAAGAGGACAATTTCTCGCGCTACCCGCGCCTTCACGATGGCCACGATCTCTGGCCGCAGTTTCTGGAATTGGCGTTTCCGAACGGAGCGCCGGCGACCGCCAAGAATATTCGGTTTAATCAGACCTCCCTGGCGATTGAGGCCGCGATTGCTGGCCAGGGCCTTGCTCTGACGAGCACGTTTTTTGTGGACGAGGACATTGCGTCGGGCCGCCTTCTCCGTGTGTTGCCAACCGAACTTACCGCTGGGTCGGATTTCTACGTCATCTCGCCACGAAAGCCCCGTCATGCGGCATCCGTGGCTGCCGTAAAAAGCTGGCTCGCGGACGCTGCGCGCCAGAACTGATAGGCCAGACGACGATCAACCGGCACCCGCGGGGCCGTGAATCCGCAATCAACGGACTAGAAGGTCACCCGGCGGGTCGGGATGGCCGGGCAGCATCGTTGAACGCCGACTTGGGGCAGGCGCGCAGTCGGTGGAACTCACAAGCAATGCGTCGAAATGAACGGAACTGGCTGGCACTGCGCCCATTTCTATAGTAGTTCCTCAGGTAGCTGTCAGAATTGCACGCTACGATGCGGGAGAACTATCATCGGAAAGTCTAGATGACGCGAAAGAACATAGGCGTGATGCAATTGGCCCTCGCGGCCTTGCTGTTGGCGGGATGCACCAAGGTAGAACCCTTGGAAACCACCGCGATCCCGCAGTCGAGTCCGACGCCTGCGAAGACGGATCAGGCGGTCATCGCAGATACGGTCAGTCGCGGCGCGGTCGGAGTGAACCCCCTTGCCTGGGCGAATCCGTCGACGGGAAGTGTGGGGGTGATCGAAGAAATTGGCGTTGATCCTGAAAGTTCATGCCGCGCCTTTGTAACGACCCAGCGGACGCTGGAGGGAGAAACCCGATTCAAGGGTCTCGCCTGTCCGTCTGGCGACTCGGATTGGAAGCTCGGACCCGCGCGATAGCCGGAATGCCACGCGTCCTCGCGTGGCCAAATCAAGCGCCGCCCGCTAGCCGAACAGACCCAACCTTGTTCTTGTGAGCCATTGCCGGCGGTCGACGACACGCCGGGATCTCTGCCTCGAACACCTAAAGCGCGTCGCCCGTTTTTTGATTCAGGTTCTCGAATCGGCCGATTTGTGATTCCTTCGTAGCTGGAAGGAGACCGGTCATGGGCAAATCACATCCGATCGAGTTGCGTTCCCGTGTTGTTGCGTTCGTTGAAGAGGGTAACACCCATCGCGAGGCGTCTCGTCATTTCCGTGTGTCGCCTCGATTTGTGAATAACCTTGTTATCCTGAAGCGTGAAACGGGCTCTCTGTTGCCAAGACGACAGGGCCATATTGGCGGCGGGAAGTTAAGCGACCACGGTGCGTGGTTCCGTGAACGTATGGCTGAGAAGGGTGATTTGACGCTTGACGAATTGTGCCTCGAGCTTGCCGAGCGCGGCGTCATTGTGCATCGCTCGAGCGTCGGGCGCATGTTGCACCGGCTCGGTTTGAGCCATAAAAAAAAGCCTCATGGCAAGCGAGCAGCTTCGTCCGGAAATCGCTCGGGCGAGAAGTCTATGGCTCGAAAGGCGCAAGCCATTCTTCGATAAGGCTCTGGCTCGCCTTACTTTTATCGATGAGACGTCGACGAATACAAAACTGACAAAACGCTCCGGTTGGTCGTTAAGGGGCCACCGTTACCGCAGTCATGCGCCTTTCGGATCCTGGAAGACGCAGACGTTTATCGCTGGCCTCAGATCGCATTCCATGGTTGCGCCGTGGATCGTCAACGCACCAATGAATGCCGAGATATTCGAGACTTGGATCGAAACGCAACTCGTCCCAACTCTATCCAGGGGCGACATCGTCATTGCCGACAATGTCCGTTTCCACAAAAGCCAAAAGGCCGAAAAACTCATCAGACAAACCGGTGCCAGGCTGCTGTTCCTACCTGCCTATTCGCCCGACCTGAACCCGATCGAAATGGCCTTCTCGAAACTCAAGTCGCTTCTACGAAAGAAAGCCGCAAGGAGCTTCGACGCAATATCGAATGCCCTCAGTGACATCTGTGCACTGTTCTCCGTTGAAGAATGTCGAAACTACTTCAAGGCCGCAGGGTATGAGGCGATTTAAGTGCGACAAGCTTTAGCGGATGCAGTCCCTACGGACTGATGACCGGCTTACGCGTGGATTTGATCTGAGATCTCACCGCGAGGCTTGATCGTGCTTTGCGTGGTTGCACGGTCAACTGCCTTGCCTGCAGGCGCTCGACCAAATCCGCCTGGATTGGTGATCTCCTCTTGTGCCTGGGTGGAGCTCGACTGTCCGAGCGACGGACCGGCCTGGTCGGGAAGCGATTGTGCGCCGCAAGGCGCAAACAGCCAGACCAACAGCAATGCGGATAAGGCAAGAGAAATACGCATCTCCATCATTGGATTGTTGGAGAGCCGTTCGAAACGCTTGATGTTCCGCGCGTGCACCCGTCCAATTCGGCAAGCGCCACAAATTGCATGGGCCCGCCAGAATGCCTGACGGGCCCGAGACGCAATACAAGCGGCCGCATCTGGCCGGCCCCATAAAACCACAACCGCGCATTGACTGCACGTACCTCATTGGCGGTAAAGCGGCCTACCTTTCGGTGATTTTCTGGTGCGAGCGCTTCAGCACCGTCACGTCGTCATAGACGTTCTACGCTTCGCACTTGGCGTGCTAACGGGCGTGGCTCATTGGCGGCGGTGCCGTCCTGCATCGAGGAACCGGCGTCACAACGGCTGATGCTGAATTTCTATATCAACCGTGCAGGTCAGCAACTCTCCAAGGCACAGCGAACAAAGCTGGAGAAGGCGAAGGACGAGCTTCGCAAGGATTTCGGGCGGAAGCCCAAGGGATGAGAAAGCAGAAAGCTGCTCAACCGGCGACCGAGACCTTCACCACAGCCGAGCGCGGTGACAATGAGGACGGATGCATGGACGCGGCTTACCGCCGCGCCCACCAATATTTTATCGATCAGGCCAGATCGAAACGATCGGCGTTCATCACCTTGTTCCAGGCTGCGACGAAGTCCTTGACGAACTTCTTCTTCGCATCGGACTGGCCGTAGACTTCTGCAAAGGCGCGGAGCTGCGAGTGCGAGCCGAAGATCAGGTCGACGCGGGTGCCGGTCCACTTAAGTTCGTTCGTCTTGCGGTCGCGTCCCTCGTAAACGCCTTCCTTACCCGCAACCGGGGACCACTGGGTGCCCATGTCGAGGAGATTGACGAAGAAGTCGTTCGTCAGCGCCTCGGGACGAGACGTGAAGACGCCATGCTCGGGCTGACCAGCCTTCAGCACGCGCAGTCCGCCAACGAGAACGGTCATTTCCGGCGCGGTCAGCCTCAGCAGTTGGGCGCGATCGACAAGGGCCTCTTCCGGCTTCATGAACTGCCGGCCGCCGACATAGTTGCGGAAACCGTCAGCACGCGGCTTCAGCGCGGCGAAGGACGCCACGTCGGTCTGTTCCTGCGAGGCATCCATGCGACCAGGCGTGAACGGCACGGTGACGTCATGACCGCCAGCCTTTGCCGCCTTCTCGACACCGGCAGCGCCGGCGAGAACGATCAGGTCGGCGAGCGAGATCTTCTTGCCATCGGTCTGGGCGGCATTGAAGTCCTTCTGGATAGCTTCGAGGACACCGAGCACCTTGGCGAGCTGCGCCGGCTGGTTCGCTTCCCAGTCCTTCTGAGGCGCAAGCCGGATGCGCGCACCGTTGGCGCCGCCGCGCTTGTCGGAGCCGCGGAAGCTCGAGGCAGAAGCCCAGGCGGTCGAGACGAGCTCCTGCACGGACAAGCCGGTCAAAAGAACCTTCTCCTTCAGCGCGGCGATGTCAGCATCGTCGACAAGCTTGTGGTCGACGGCCGGAATGACATCCTGCCAGATGAGGTCTTCCGCCGGGACTTCCGGACCGAGGTAACGGACCTTCGGACCCATGTCGCGGTGGGTCAACTTGAACCAGGCGCGCGCGAAGGCATCCGCGAACTGATCAGGATTTTCGAGGAAGCGGCGCGAGATCTTCTCGTATACAGGATCGAAGCGCAGCGACAGGTCCGTGGTCAGCATTGTGGGAAGCTGCTTTTTCGACGCATCAAAAGCATCAGGAATGGAAGCTTCGGCATTCTTGGCCTTCCACTGCTTCGCACCGGCCGGGCTCTGCGTCAGCTCCCACTCGAAGCCGAACAGATTCTCGAAGAAGTAATTGCTCCACTGAGTCGGCGTCTGCGTCCAGGTCACTTCAGGACCGCCGGTGATGGCGTCCTTGCCGACGCCGGTACCGAAGGTGCTCTTCCAGCCGAGGCCCTGCTCCTCGATCGCACCGCCTTCCGGCTCCGCGCCGATCAACGAAGGATCGCCGGCACCATGCGTCTTGCCGAAGGTGTGACCGCCGGCGATCAGCGCCACCGTCTCTTCGTCGTTCATGGCCATACGGGCGAAGGTTTCGCGGATGTCGTGGGCAGCCGCGACCGGATCGGGGTTGCCGTTCGGGCCTTCGGGATTGACGTAGATGAGGCCCATCTGCACGGCGCCAAGCGGTTCAGAGAGTTCACGCTCGCCGCTGTAGCGCTCATCGCCCAGCCAGGTTCCCTCAGGACCCCAGAAGAGTTCCTCGGGTTCCCATACGTCCGCGCGGCCGCCGGCGAAACCGAAAGTCTTGAAGCCCATGGATTCCAGTGCAACGTTGCCCGTCAGGATCAACAGGTCGGCCCAGGAGATCTTGTTGCCGTATTTCTGCTTGATCGGCCACAGCAGGCGGCGGGCCTTATCGAGGTTGGCATTGTCAGGCCAGCTGTTCAGTGGCGCGAAACGCTGCTGACCGGCACCGGCGCCGCCGCGGCCATCAGTGATGCGGTACGTGCCTGCGCTATGCCATGCCATGCGGATGAACAGGCCGCCGTAATGACCGAAGTCGGCCGGCCACCAGTCCTGCGAATCGGTCATCAGCGCATGAAGGTCCTTCTTCACCTCATCGAGGTCGAGCGTCTTGAATTCCTCGGCATAGTTGAACGCCGTCCCCATCGGATCGGACAGGTCGGAATGCTGGTGAAGGATCTGAACGTCCAGCCGGTCCGGCCACCAGTCGCGGTTGGATCGACCACGGGGCGTATTGCCATGCGCAACAGGACATTTGCCCGCGCTGTCGGTTTTCTGGTCCATAACGTTCTCCTTGATTACCTTGAATTTTCTGCCGTCTAAAGGGGGATCTGCCAAACCAGTCAACGGCGCTGCGCCGTTTCCAAATGAGGTTCAGCACTCAAGCCAAGGGTACACCGATCGACATACATCCTCCCTTTCCTCCTTCATATCGGAAAATGGCGATAATTCTAAGTTGGATTTACTGATCGTTACGATAACCAAAACCTATGAGTTGGATGGATTACGCTCCCCGCAGGATTTGCTGAACTTGTGTGGCAGAGATGGGGAAACAAGGAGATCCTGGCTCCAATCCCTCGGCCAGCCCCCCCGAGCGGGCGGCAAGGCCACGGGCGGAAGACCAAGTACCAAGCCTCTTTGCCGAACCCTACGACAAACCTCCCTACGGCGCCTTCGTTGACATGTTCATTTGACAGATATCCTACAAGTGGATATGTATCTCGGCATCTGAATTTCTGCAGCGAGACCCGGCATGCCCCTAAAGACCATGAAGCCTTTGACAAGAGCCCCCCTGCTGCATGTGTCCGTGCAGGAGAGCCTGCGTGCTTACATCAATGACAATGGCCTGAAGCCCGGAACCCTTTTGCCGGCAGAGAGCGAACTTGCGACCCAACTCGGCGTCAGCCGCAACTCCCTGCGAGAGGGCATCAAGGCGCTGGAATCCCTGGGCGTCCTGGAATCGCGCCGCGGCGTCGGAATCTTCGTGAAGGCCTTCTCGTTCGAGCCGCTGCTCGACAACCTTGCCTATGGCCTTGGCGGGGCGCTTCGCCAGATTGAGGAAGTGATCGAGATCCGCCGGACGCTCGAAGTCGGCCTGATCGGCAAGACCTTGGAGACGATCAGCAAGGACGACATTGCCGAGCTCCGCGCCACCGTCAACCGCATGAAAGCGCACGCCGAGCGCGGTGAATCCTTCGCCGAGGACGACCAGCTATTTCATCGTCTGCTCTTCCGCTGCCAGGAGAACGAAACGCTGAGCCGGCTAATCGACGTGTTCTGGCTCGCTTTCTACAAGGCCTCGGATTTCGTCAATCTCGATAACGTCGACCCGATGGCCACCTGGCGGGATCACGCCGCCATCGTCGATGCCGTCGAAGCCCGGGACCTGGAGGAGGCTCGCCGCCGCCTCGACCGCCACTACGAAGGCATCGCGCAGGTAATCACAAACAACAAGACAAGTTCCAATGTGGGAGGAACGCAATGAACACTCTGTCCCGACTTTCGGCGATCGCAATCGCCGCGATGATGGCAACAACAGTCGCGTCAGGCCTCACCCGCCCGGCGCAAGCCGCAACCCTGTCGGGCGGCTTCGACGTCGGGCCTGGCGGATTCCAAGGCAATTTCAATCCGCTTGCAGCCACCGCCGGCTTCACATGGCTCAGCATCTATTTCGAGCCGCTCGTGACTTACGATGCGAAGCTGCAGAAGCCGGTCGGCGTTCTTGCATCGTCCTATGAAGTGAGCCCCGACCAGCTGACCTACATGTTCAAGCTCGTCGACGCGAAGTGGCACGACGGAAAGCCGTTTACCGCCAAGGACGCCAAGTTCACGATGGAGCTTGCCAAGAACGCCAAGACCGGCTCCGTTCTCGCGGCCCGCCTGACGCCGGTTTCATCCGTCGAAGCTCCCGATGAGCACACGCTTGTTCTCAAACTCAGCGCCCCATCTGCAAGCCTCATGGATACGCTCACCAAGGTCATGATGCTGCCCGAGCATGCGCTCGCCGCAATACCGGCCGACCAGCTCGCCAAGAACCCATGGTGGTCGACGTCACCGATCGGCACCGGCGCATTCAAGTTCACCAAGTATGTCAACGACCAGTATGTCGAACTCGCCGCCAACACGGACTACCGCGGCGGGAAGCCGGCCCTGGAGAAGATCATCAATCGCTACTTCGCCGATCCGGCGGCGGCGATCGCCGCTCTTCGCGCCGGCGAAATCCAGTTCACCTATGTCGATTCCAATGAGGTCCCAACATTCAAGGAAGACAAGTCTTTCCGCGTGATCGAAGGCAATTCCTTCGTCGTCAACTATCTGGGATTCAATCATGAATCACCGATCTGGAAGGATTTGCGTGTTCGTCAGGCGGTGATGCGCGCCATCAACCGTGACGCAATCATCCAGAGTCTCTACGGCGGTGCTGCGAAGCCGGCCAATTGCGCCTATGTCGCTGACCAGCTCGTTCCGAAGGACATCGATCCCTATGCTTATGATCCGGAAAAGGCAAAAGCGCTCCTGAAGGAAGCTGGCTGGGACCAGATCAACGGCGGCAAGCCGATCACGCTCCTGACCTACTACACGACGCCCTTGGCGACCAATGTGCTGGCCGCCGTTCAGGCGATGCTGGCGCAGGTCGGCATTAACGTCGTGCCACGTGCCGTCGATGCGCCGACCTATAACAGCATCGTCCTGAAGCCGGACGCGGATATTTCGCAGTTTCAGCTGGTTTATGCCGGCCTGCAAAACGGACCGGACGCCGGCAGCATCAATGTCGGGCTAAACGAAAAGCAGATCCCGCCGGCCGGCCCGAACGTCGTTCGCGCCCGGATGCCCGATCTGACGGCCGCGCTCGATGCCGCCCTCGGCGAGCCAGACGCGGCAAAGCGCGACGGGCGCTATCAGCAGGTCTGCAAGGTCATGAACAGCCAGCTCCCGTGGGGCACGCTCTGGGTGGCAAACCGCTATGGCGTCGTCTCCACCAAGGTCAAGGATTTCGTCTGGACTCCCGCTCCCGGAGGCGGTCCCTACCAGGCCGATCCGCAGCGCTGGTCGATCGCCGAGTAAAGACCGCCCATTGGTACGAGGGGGTGGCATCTGCCACCCTTTCAGGACGGAGTTGCAATGCTGAGATACAGTCTCCGGCGCCTGGCGATTGGGATAGGCATGCTGCTTGCCTTGAGCATGCTGATTTTCCTTCTGCTGCGCCTCACCCCTGGCGATCCGATCGACGCCTATATCGATCCGAATATTCCCATGTCGCCAGCTGATTTGGCCGAGCTGCGCAGCAGGCTCGGTCTCGACCAGCCGCTGCCCGTACAATATCTGGCCTGGTTGCAGCAGGCCTTGGCCGGCAATCTCGGCTACTCGATCAAGCGGATGGATCAGTCGGTGCTCGGCCTCGTCTTGTCGCGGATCGGCCCCACCGTCCTATTGATGGGAACGGCTCTCGTCATCTCGATCATCGTCGGCATCGCCACCGGCATCGTCAGCGCCGTACGGCGCAACTCCTTCGCCGACCTCTCGTTTTCGGTACTTGCCCTCACAGGCATTTCCAGCCCGGCTTTCCTTAGCGCGTTGATCGGACTTTACGTCTTCGCGGTGCGGCTCAAATGGATGCCATCCGGCGGCATGCTGACGCCTGGCGAGGCCTTCTCGATCCTCGATCTGGTGCATCACCTGATCCTGCCTGCATCTCTTCTTGCGGTCGCTCAAGCGGCTCTGATCATGCGCTATATGCGCGCCTCCCTGCTTGAAGTGCTCAATCAGGATTATGTTCGTACGGCGCGGGCGAAGGGTGTCGTCGAGTTCTGGGTGATCGTCAAGCATGCCTTGCGCAATGCGCTGCTGCCTGTCGTTACGCTCATCGGCTCGACCATCGGCCTTGCCATCGGCGGCGCAATCTTCATCGAGAGCGTCTTCAACTGGCCGGGTATGGGCCTGCTGCTGGTCGATTCCGTCGAGACCCGCGACTACCCGGTCATCATGGGCGCGACGCTCATTATCGGAGCCTGCGTGATCGTCGTGAACCTTCTAACGGATATCACCTACGCGGTGATCGATCCGCGCATCAAGGTGGCGTAACTATGCTGGCCAGAACCCCTAGCCGCAGTCCCGGCCCCCTCGCCCGTGCACTCGACCGCTTCCTGATCAACCGCGCCGCCGTTTTCGGTGTCTGCCTGGCTGTTCCTGTCCTGGCAATGATCCTCACCTATCCCCTTTGGTGGAGCTTCAAGCCGAACGACATCGACCTGTTGGCGATGAACTCGGGCCCAAGCCTGAAACATTGGTTCGGTACCGATGGCGTCGGGCGCGATGTGTTTGCCCGCGTCATGGAAGGCGGCCGCATCTCGCTCCTCGTCGCTATTGCGTCGACGCTGCTGTCGGCCGTCATCGGCTTTCTCTTCGGTGCTGTCTCAGCCCTTGGCGGCCGCTGGGCCGACGCCGTGGGCATGCGGTTCGTCGACCTCGTGATGACGTTGCCGCCGGTGATTTTTCTCCTCGTGCTCGCCTCCATCGCCGGCACGGGCATCTGGCCGACGGTACTCGTCATCTCGTTGCTGTCCTGGCCACTTCTGGCGCGAATGGTGCGTGCACGGCTTCTGGAACTCCGTGAGCGTGACTTTGTCATCGCCGCTCGGGGAATGGGCGCCGGCCTGCCGCATCTCCTCTTCCGGCATGGCTTGCCGAATTCGATCGATATCCTTGTTGTCTACGCGACTTTGCAGATTGCCAACGCCATCCTGCTTGAAGCCGGACTTTCCTTCCTTGGCCTCGGCATCGCCCCGCCGGCCGCAAGCTGGGGCAACATGCTGAATGCTGCCCGGTCGACGGCGGTCCTCGAACAATATCCCTGGCAATGGCTGTTCCCGGGTGGGGCGCTCATCCTTGCCGTGCTTGCCATCAACTTCATCGGCGACGGTCTTCGGGACGCTTTTGACCCTCGTGCTGAACTAAACTGATCATCCGAAAGAAAGAGACAATGACGAAATTCAAAGGTGTAATTCCTCCGGTCGTGACGCCACTCAATGCGGATTTCACGGTCGACTATCCGTCCTACACGCGGGTCCTGGAGCACCTCATCGAGGGCGGCTGTCACGGTGTTTTCGTGCTCGGCTCGACAAGCGAAGTAATTTTCCACGATGACAAGACCCGCCGCGAGATCATCGAGCATTCGGCAAAGGTGGTGAATGGCCGCGTGCCCCTGATCGTCGGCGTCATCGATCCGACAACAGATCGCGTCATTCATCACGCTGACGTTGCCAAGCGTGCCGGCGCCGACGCCGTCGTTGCCACCGCGCCTTTCTATACTGTCACCAGCCAAGCCGAGATCCTCGACCATTTCCGCTTTATCCGCGACGCCGTCGACGTACCGCTCGTCGCCTACGACATTCCGGTCTGCGTTCACGTCAAGCTGCAGCGCCAGACGACGGTGACTTTGGCAAGAGAAGGCACGATCATCGGCCTCAAGGATTCGAGCGGCGATGACGGCAACTTCCGCTATGCCCTGCTCGATCTTGCCGATCAGCCGGACGTGTTCCTGATGACCGGCTCGGAGATTGTCGTCGACAACGCCCTGCTGATGGGCGCCCACGGCGTAGTCCCTGGCATCGCCAACGTCGATCCGCATGGTTACGTGCGCCTGTGGGATGCCGCCCAGCGTGGCGACTGGGTCGCCGCACGCAAGGAGCAGGAACGGCTTTGCCGGCTCTTCGAAATCGTCTGGGTTGCCCAGGGCCGCGTCAGCGGCGGCGCCTCCGGCATCGGTGGCTTCAAGACCGCGATGAAGAGCCTCGGCATCATCGACAACGCCGTCATGCCGCGCCCGCGAGCAGCGCTCGACGAAGCTGAAACAGCGAGGATCAACGAGATCCTGCGTGCAACCGGTCTGCTTCGCGGGTGATCTCCATGCAGTCAACCGAACCGATCCTCGCCATTCAGGGCCTCAAGACCATCTTCCGCATTCGCGGAGGCGATGTCACGGCTGTCAACGACGTCGACCTGACCGTCGGCGCGGGAGAGACCGTGGCCTTGGTGGGAGAATCGGGTTCGGGCAAATCGGTAACCAGCCTTTCCGTCATGCGACTTCTGACCCGCAACATCGGGTCGATAGCGGCAGGCAGCATCCGGCTGCGCCGAAAGGACGGATCCGGGTGTAATCTGGTTTCGCTGACGGAAGTCGAGATGCGCGACATTCGCGGCGACGACATCGGCATGGTCTTCCAGGAGCCGATGTCCAGTCTCAATCCCGTCTGTACGATTGGCGACCAGATCTCCGAGCCCATTCGCATTCATCGCGGAGCAAGCCGGAGAGTCGCGATGGCCAACGCGATTTCGCTGCTGGAGAGCGTCGGGATTCCAGACGCCAAACGTCGGGCTGGCCAGTATCCGCACGAGCTGTCCGGCGGCATGCGTCAACGTGCGACGATCGCCATGGCGCTTGCCTGCGATCCAACCTTGCTGATTGCGGATGAGCCGACCACCGCACTTGACGTGACGATCCAGGCGCAGATCCTGGACCTGTTGCTGAAGCTCCAGCGCGAGCGCGGCATGGCCATACTGTTCGTCACGCACAATCTCGGCGTCGTCGCCCAGATCGCCCATCGCGTCGCCGTCATGTATACCGGCCGCATCGTCGAGGAAGGCCCGGTCGGCGAGGTCTTCAACAATCCAAAGCACCCGTACACGAAGGGCCTCCTCGCCTCGATGCCCCGGCCTGGCGATGCGACCCGGATGAAACAGTCGGGCGAAAAGCTCGCGGCCATCCCCGGTGTCGTTCCGAGCCTCATGAACATGCCTTCCGGCTGCGCCTTCGCACCGCGCTGCCAATTTGCAATCGAGGCCTGCGGGAAAGCGGTTCCGGCACTCGAAGCCGTCGGACCGCTTCATAAGAGCCGATGCATTCGCTGGCGGGAGATTTAGATGACCGAGCCTTTGCTTTCCGTTCGCGACCTGTCGAAAAGCTACGCATCCCACGGTACGCAGCTGACAATCCTGAAGGACATTTCCTTCGACATCGGTAAGGGTGAAGTCGTAGGGCTCGTCGGCGAATCCGGCAGTGGAAAAACGACAATCGGCCGCTCTGTCCTTCGCCTGGTCGAGCCGTCATCTGGCAACGTCCGCTTCGATGGCGTCGAACTGACCGGCCTTTCATCCACGGCGATGCGACGCATGCGTCCGCGCATGCAGTATATCTTCCAGGATCCCTTCGCCAGTCTCTCGCCGCGCATGACCATCGGTGAAATCCTGACCGAGGGCCTGAAAATCCAGCGCATCGGAACCCGCAAGGAACGGCTCGAACGCGCCCGTGTGGCTCTCGAACAGGTCGACTTGCCGGCAGAAGCGATCAATCGCTACGCGCACGAGTTCTCGGGCGGCCAGCGCCAGCGCATCGGCATTGCGCGAGCGCTGACCCTGGCCCCGGAACTGATTGTCGCCGACGAGCCGGTGTCGGCGCTCGACGTTTCCATTCAGGCGCAGGTCATAAACCTGCTGCGCGATCTGCAGCAGCGGCTCGGGCTGACCATGCTGTTCATCTCGCACGACCTGGCCGTCGTGGAGTACATCTGTGACCGGGTGATCGTCCTCTATCTCGGTCGCATCATGGAAATCGCGACGAGCAGCGATCTCTATGCCCGGCCGCAGCATCCCTATACGCGCGCGCTTCTCTCCGCCATTCCCTCCACGGATGTCGGCGCCAAACGCGACCGGCAGGTGCTGAGGGGTGAAATTCCAAGCCCCGCCAATCCTCCGAGCGGCTGTGTTTTCCGCACCCGCTGTCCGCACGCAATCGAAGCCTGCAGCCAGGCCGTTCCGGAGTTGCGGGAAGTCGCGCCGGGGCATCTCAAGGCGTGCATTCGCGACGACATACCTTTGGGAGCCATGCCTTGACGACGCAGAGACGACATTCGATCGCCGGCAATTGGGCGAGCCTTCTCCTGCCGCTCATGGGGAACGACGCGATCGATTTCGCGGCACTCGGCGAAGAGATCGACATCCTGATCGAAGCGGGGGTCGATGGCATCTATTCGAACGGTACGGCTGGCGAGTTCCACAATCAGACCGACGCCGAGTTCGAGAGGATCCAGATCACCCTCGCGGAGCGTTGCACGAGTGCCGGCATGCCCTTCGTGATCGGCGCTTGCCAGCCCGATCCGCACATCGCTCTGTCGCGTGTTGCACGCGCATCCGCTCTGAAGCCGCTGGCGATCCAGGTCATTCTGCCGGACTGGTGGCCGGTCACGGATGTTGAGGCAATCGATTTCCTGAAACGCGCGGCGAATGAGGCAGAGGCAATCCCCCTGATCCTCTACAATCCCCCACATGCCAAGCGGGCACTGTCGCCGCGCGATCTGGCTGCCATCTGCCGCCCGTTGCCTGCCGTCGTCGGCATCAAGCTCGCCGATGGCGATGCCGCTTGGTATGCCGCTGCCCGCGAATACCTTGACGAGTTCGCACTTTTCATTCCCGGCCATCACCTCGCGACCGGCATGAAACACGGCGTTGCCGCCGGCGCCTTTTCCAACGTGGCCTGTCTCAGCCCGCGCGGCGCCCAGTGGTGGACCGATTTGATGGCAGAAGACATCGACGCGGCGCTGGCCATCGAGAAGCGGATTTGCGCGTTCATGGACAGCCACATCGTTCCATTCCGCCAAACTTACGGCTATTCGAATGCCGCGCTCGACAAACTGCTCTGCGCAATCGGCGGCTGGGGCCCCGTCGGAACGGAGCTGCGCTGGCCATACCGCTCCATCGAGAAAGCCGAGGCAGACCGGCTCCGAGCGATCGCCCGAGCGGAGTTGCCCGAACTCTTCCGTTGAGCATGCGAAGATCCAACTTCAAGGACCGGACGGATTTCGCGGACCCTACGCACTGTGGCGCCAATGTATCTGACGGAAGAGCGCAAGCGCTCGACCGTCTGGATCTCGCCGTGCCATTTCGTCAATCGTCAGTCGGAATATGCGAGTCAGCCGCTATTGTCTCGATGTTGTTCCGGACATGCCGCACGCCATCGACAGCGAGTACCGCGAGTTCAACCTTGCGTGCCATTCCTATCGTTTCGACTTGTCCCTCAAGGGTCACGGTATGGCCGTCCGCGTGAACGTCAATACTGTCGATATCAAGGTCAGGGATGTTCTCGAGGTTCTCAGTCACCTTCGCTTCCAGTTCACCGCTGTCGTCGCGATCGATCATACCTGGGCGCAGCGAATCCTTGAGAGGATTCTCATTGCCATCCTCGTCCACACCGTCCACCCGGAAGCCACTATTGTCGTCTCGGCCGGAGTCATCTGAACCATAGGCGCGATTTGCCGAAGCGGCTCCTTTTGGCCCCTTATCGGCATAAGGCCAGCCTTCATCGATATTGCGCTCTTCGAGATCGCGATAGTCTTCTTCACGCGACAGTTCCTTGTCCTTCCCGGGCATGATGATCTCCATCGGTTGCGCTGTCTTGAAGAAACTCATCGGTCCCGAGATTGTTCAGGACCGGGTCCGGCGCTCAATGCCGGCGGGACACAATGGCACGCTGATCGCATCGCACTAGATATGGCGGCGAAAAGGTGATTGCATGGCGCCGTTTTCACAGGCTGCTTCGGCGCGTTGAGCCGGACGACGCAGAGCGCCGTTTGCGAAGGGAGCAGCAATGTCCGTATCATCTTTCAGCCTTGAGGGCCGTATCGCCGTCGTGACCGGTGCCAGCCGTGGGCTCGGCCAGGCGATCGCGCTGGCGCTTTCCGATGCAGGCGCGGATCTGTGTGTGACGGCGCGCGAGGAAGCTGCCCTTGCTGAGACCAGAGCGCGCATCGAGGCGCGCGGCAGGCGCTGTTATATTGCGGCCCAGGACGTGACCGACCTCGCGTCGATCGAAACGACCCTGTCAGCCTTTGAGGATTCGGCCGGCCATATCGACATTCTGGTCAACAACGCCGGCGTCGAGCAGGTGTCCCCGTCGCTGGATGTCCATGGCGAGCTCTGGGACCGGATCATCGACACCAACCTCAAGGGCTCCTTCTTCTGGGCACAAGCGACGGCCCGGCAGATGGCGCGGCAAGTCTCGGGCGGCAGCATCGTCAATCTCTGCTCACTAACTTCCTTCGTCGGCATTCCGACCGCGGTGCCCTACGGGGCATCGAAATCCGGACTGCTCGGGATGACGCGGGCGCTGGCCACGGAGTGGGCGGGAATGAACATCCGCGTCAACGCGATCGCGCCCGGTTATTTCCGTACCGCGATGACGGAGGACTTCTATCGTGACGAGGCCTGGCAGGCGCGCATGCTGGATCGGATCCCGCAACGCCGCTTCGGCGAAGCCGCCGACATCGGCGGCGCCGTGATTTTCCTCGCCAGCGACGCGTCCGCCTACATCACCGGCCACTGCCTTCCAGTCGACGGCGGTTTCCTTGCGTCAATCTGAGAGATCTTCCGCAGAACTCAGCCCTACGGCCGACCCTATCTGAACCGGTACGCGGCTTGCTCGGCTAATGAGTAGCGGGCGCCGCCGCCCAGGATCGGACTACCTTCCTGGCAATGCCGGCAGCAGCCTTTTGCATAAGTGTTTTCGCATGTTAGTGCCGTGGAGGCCAAACCGGTGCGAAGGGCAAGGCGGCTGCGGCGACGATCATGGAACACCTCGCAGCTGTGCGAAAAAGGCGTTGAAGGCGCCGATGGCGAGAGGTACGTACATAACGGCTACGGTGAAGCGCAGAGACCGCATGAGCGCAAAACCGTGCGAGGACTATCCGCGCCGTTTCCGGCGCAAACGAGGGCACCTGCAATGAGCGACGTTTCCTTTTACGACTATGCCAAGCTGAGTGCGGAGGCGAAAGCCAATCTCCTGCGCCGATCTGAGACCGATATTTCTGGTTTCATCGAAAAGGTGCGGCCGATCCTTGAGGCGGTGCGCGCTGAAGGCGACCGCGCGGTGGCGCGCTTCGGGCGGGAGCTCGACAAGGCCGACATCTCCGAGGATCGCATCAAGGTCAGCGAAGCCGAGTTCGACGCCGCCTTCAAGCTCGTCGATGACGCTGTCATCGACTCTATCAAGTTCAGCATCCAGAACATCCGCTCCTTCCACGAGGAGCAGAAGCCGCCGGCCATGTCGCTGAAGGAAATCCGGAACGGGGCCTTTGCCGGTGACCGGTTTACGCCGATCCGGTCCGTGGCACTCTACGTGCCGCGCGGCAAGGGCTCGTTTCCGTCAGTGACGATGATGACTTCGGTGCCGGCCGTGGTCGCAGGTGTTCCCGAGCTTGCCATCGTCACGCCACCGGCACCTGATGGCACGGTGGACGCGGCAACGCTGGTGGCCGCCCGCCTTGCCGGCGTCGAAACGGTCTACAAGGTCGGCGGCGCACAGGCGGTTGCGGCCGTCGCTTACGGCACGGAGACGATCAAGCCGGCGCTCAAGATCGTCGGTCCCGGCAGCCCTTGGGTGGTCGCGGCCAAGCGCAGCCTTGCCGGCGTCATCGACACCGGCCTGCCCGCCGGCCCCTCGGAAGCCATGATCTTCGCCGACGATACCGTGCATGGCGGCCTTGCGGCACTCGATCTCTTGATCGAGGCCGAGCATGGGCCGGACTCCTCCGCCTATCTCGTCACCCACAGTCGCCGCGTCGCGGAAGAGGCGCTCGCGGCCCTGCCGCAGCATTGGGCGCGGATGACCGAACAGCGCGTCGCCTTTTCCCGGACGGTCCTCTCGGGCACCTGCGGCGGCATCGTGCTGACTTCGTCGCTCGAAGAGAGCTACGAAGTCGTGAACGCCTTCGCGCCCGAGCACCTGGAAATCCTGTCGCGCGACGCCTTCGCCCATCTCGGCCATATCACCGAGGCCGCCGAAATACTGCTCGGCCTCCACACGCCTGTCAGCATTGCCAACTTCTGCCTGGGGCCGAACGCCGTGTTGCCCACGAGCCGCTGGGCGCGCACCTTCGGGCCGCTCTCGGTCACCGATTTCGTCAAGCGCAGTTCGATCGGCTACGTCACGGCGCCGGCATATCCTGAGTTTGCCCAACATGCCCACCGGCTCGCCGTCTACGAGGGCTTCTCCTCGCATGCCCACGCGGTCTCGCCGGTCCGCGACGCCTATCTGCGAAGGGATGGCGAACGCTGAAGATAGATAGCAGTGGCGTTGCCGATTATGCCTAAATCAACAACTCAAAGGACAAAGAGAGGGTAACCATGACAGACCAATCCATCAGACACCAATTCTCTCGCCTCGCCTTCGCCGTCGGCCTCGTCGGGCTGCTGACGCAGGCGCTGCCTGCCGGTGCGGCCGACATTCCAGCCAAGCCGGAGGCGGGCAGCTTCAAGCTCGGCATCGAGCCCTGGCTCGGCTACGGCCAGTGGCACGTGGCAGCCGCCAAGGATCTCTTCAAGAAGCAGAACCTCGAAGACGTCCAGATCGTCAATTTCACCGAGGACAAGGACATCAACGCAGCGCTGGCGAGCGGCCAGCTTGATGCGGCCAACATCGCCACCCACACCGCCATGGCGATGGTCGCCGCAGGCCTGCCTGTCAAGATCGTCTCGCTCCTCGATTTCAGCCTCTCGGCCGACGCGATCCTCGCCGGCGGTGACATCAAGAGCGTGGAAGACCTGAAGGGCAAGAACATCGCCTTCGAAGAAGGAACGACGAGCGACATCCTCCTCAACTACGCGCTGGCCAGCCACGGCCTCACCATCGATGACATCACCCGCGTGCCGATGCCGGCCGCCGATGCGGGCTCGGCGCTGATTGCCGGCCGCGTCCCCGTTGCCGTCACCTACGAGCCCTATATCTCCGCCGCCCGCGCCCAGGACAAGAACATCAAGATGCTCTTCGAGGCCGGCAAGGATCCGGGCCTCGTCTCGGACGTCTTCGTGGTGCGCGAGGAAGTGCTGAAGTCGAAGCCAGGCCAAGTGCTGGCGATGCTGAAGGCCTGGGACGCCGCGCTCGCCGACTACAAGGCCAACACGGCGGAAGACCGGACGATCATCGCCAAGGCAGTCGGCGCCTCGCCGGAAGATCTCGCGACCGCCTTCGACGGCGTGCAGTATTACTCGACCGCTGAAGCAGCAAAGGCCTTTGCCGGCGACTTCACCAGCAGGACCTTCGGCGACGT
This sequence comes from Rhizobium sp. 57MFTsu3.2, assembly GCF_012932765.1. Classification (NCBI taxonomy): domain Bacteria; kingdom Pseudomonadati; phylum Pseudomonadota; class Alphaproteobacteria; order Hyphomicrobiales; family Rhizobiaceae; genus Rhizobium; species Rhizobium sp. 57MFTsu3.2. Next base: position 25,189 of record NZ_JDWI01000015.1, on the reverse strand, counting down.
GCTCAAGGCGGCCAAGCAGGCTGGCATTCTGACCGCCGACGTATCGGCCGAGAAGATCATTGATCCCTCCTTCGTCGACGCTGCCAACAAGTAGCGGCGCTTCAAGAAACGGATAAGCCATGTCTGCTCCCGAAGCCTCCTCCACATCCAAGGGCGGCTCCCGAGCGCAACCGCGCGCGGGCGTCGGCCGACCGCCGAGCGCCTTCCGCATCGGCGATCCGCTCGGCGCGCACGCGTTCGTGGCGATTGCAGTCTGCGTCTTTGTGCTGCTCTTTGCGTTGTGGTGGGCGGCGACGGGGACGGGCTGGGTCAAGCCGATCTTCCTGCCGCACCCTGGCGCTGTTCTTTCCAAGATGGTGGAACTGGCGCTGGACGGTACGCTCTTAAGCGACGCCGGCGTCAGCCTTTACCGTATGGCGGTCGGCTTCGCGCTCGCCTCGGCGATGGCGATTCCGATCGGCATCATGATCGGCTGCTTCAAGACCTGGGAAGCGGCGATCGAACCCTTCGTCGATTTCGTGCGCTACATGCCGGTCGTAGCCTTCGTGCCGCTGACCATCCTGTGGGCCGGCACCGGCGATATTCAGAAATTCGTGATCATCTGGATCGGCACCTTCTTCCAGCAGGTGCTGATGGTGATGGACTGCGTCAAGCGCGTGCCGCCCGATTTCGTCGGGCTCGGGCGCACGCTCGGCCTCTCGGAAACGCGCATTCTGACACGCATCGTGCTGCCCTCGTCGCTGCCCGGCATCTGGGATACGCTGCGCATCAGCCTCGGCTGGGCTTGGACCTGGCTGGTGCTCGCGGAACTGGTCGCCGCCACGTCGGGGCTGGGATACCGCATCGTCGTCTCGCAACGCTATTTCCAGACGCAGACGATCATCGGCTACATCCTTCTGCTTGGCGTGCTCGGCCTGATCACCGACCAGAGCATGAAGGCGCTGGAGCGCGTCCTCTTCCGTTATGCGTCGAGGCATTGAGATGAGCGAGCCGAAACTGAAGCTACAGTCCCTCAACAAGTGGTACGGTTCGAAGAAGAACCGCATGCACGCACTGAGCGACATCGACCTGGAACTGGCCGATAACGAATTCGTCTCACTGGTTGGCGCGTCCGGCTGCGGCAAGAGCACGCTCCTGTCGATCGTCGCGGGCCTGCAGGGCTTCGACGACGGCGTGCTCCTGACGGACGGGGTGCCGATCGTCGGACCGGGCCTCGACCGCGGGGTCGTCTTCCAATCCTATACGCTTCTGCCCTGGCTGACGGCGCAGCAGAACGTGGAATTCGCGCTGAGCGCCGCGGGGCTCACGGGTGCGGAGTGCCGCGACGTCGCGCGCCACCATATCGAGTTGGTGAAACTCGGTCGCTTCGCCGACAGCTTTCCCTCCGAACTCTCCGGCGGCATGAAGCAGCGCGTGGCGATCGCTAGGGCCTTGTCTTATCGGCCCAAGATGCTGCTGATGGACGAGCCGTTCGGCGCACTCGATGCCCTCACCCGCCACCAGATGCAGGAGCTTCTGACCCAGATCTGGGAAGAGCACCGCCTGACCGTGCTCTTCGTCACCCACGACGTCGAGGAGGCCGTCTACCTTTCGGACCGGATCGTCGCCATGAGCATCAATCCCGGCCGCATCAACGCGACCTTCCACGTCGGCCTCGCCCGGCCACGGCATCAGGACATGATCGCCACGCCGGACTTCATCGCCCTGCAGAAGGACGTGCTCGCCGCCATCCGCGCCGGATCACAACAGGACGACGGCCACTGATCTCGTTCGCGGTGCTTTGTCGAGCATCGGACGGGGGACGAACCAGCAGGGTCAGGGCCCGCCGTCCTTACCCGCGCGGCTCCAATCGCCGATGAACCCTCTTTGGCGCGGCGTATCGGTTCCAGACCTCTCGGCGTCTTCGCCTAATCGGCGACCGATCAATGTCGGCGACGTGTCAGCGCAATGCGAGACAACTGCCTCCTTCCAACTTCTCGTCTGACGGCAGGAGCGCGTGGTAGTGGAAAACCATTGCAGGGAGCCTTCCGAGGAAAAATCTTTCACCCTATGACCGCACACACGAAAAAATAAAATCTATGTAATCTATATACTATGTGCCAGTCTTTCCCGACTTGCCCGCCTGCCCGTCCGGCAGCAGCGTGAAGCAGCAACGGGAGATTGAAAATGACGCGACAGATCAAGCTTGGTGCATTCCTTCCCGGTGGCGGGCAGCACATTGCGTCCTGGCGTCATCCGGATCAGCCGCTCGACGGGGCGACGAGCCTGAAGTTTCACATCGAGCTTGCGCAGGCGGCCGAACGTGGTCTTTTCGATGCCTATTTCCTGGCGGACGGGCTGGCGGTGGCTTTCGGCGGCGGCATCGAAGGCGGCAATGCAAAGGTAGCCGGGTTCGAGCCCGTCACGCTGTTTTCAGCCCTGGCGCCCTTCACCGAAAATCTCGGTTTCATAGCGACGGCGTCAACCACTTACGAGGAACCCTATTCGGTCGCCCGCAAATTCGCTTCGCTCGACCTGATCTCCGGCGGGCGCGCCGGATGGAACGTGGTGACCACCGCAACCGAAGCCGCGGCACGGAATTTCAACCTCGACAAGCAAATCCCTCATGCCGCACGCTACCGCCGGGCCGAAGAGCATCTCGCGGTGGTGAAGAAGCTTTGGGAAAGTTTCGAGGATGACGCCTTTATCCGCGACCGCGAAAGCGGTGTCTATTTCGATGTTGACAAGGTGCATCGCACCAATCATCGCGGCGAGCACTTTTCCGTCGAGGGGCCGCTCAATGTTCCGCGTTCGCAACAGGGACATCCGGTGATCGTGCAGGCCGGACAATCCGATGACGGGCGCGGACTTGCGGCGGCGACCGCCGAAGTCATCTTCACGGCACATCAGAAGCTCGAAAGCGCGCGGGAATTCTACCGGGATGTCAAGAACCGTGCCCGCGCCTTCGGCCGCGATCCGTCCCATGTCCTGATCATGCCTGGTGTCTCGCCTTTCGTCGGCCGGACAGAGGCCGAGGCGCGTGAAAAATACGAGCGACTGACGAGCCTGATTGTGGAGGAGGACGGACTGGCGCTGATCAACGCGCTGACCGGTGGCGAACTCGACCTTGCCGGCTGCGATCTCGATGGTCCGCTGCCGCTGGCGCCGCCGACAGAGGGGATGAAGAGCCGGCAGGAGCTGATCCGCCGCATCGCGGACGACAACGATTTTTCTATTCGCCAGCTCTATCAATGGATCGCGTCCGCGCGCGGCCATTTCACGATCGTCGGCTCGGCCGAACAAGTCGCCGATACGCTGCAGGAATGGTTCGAGAACGAGGCTGCGGACGGCTTCAATATCCTGCCGCCCTGGCTGCCTACCGGCCTCAACGATTTCGTGGATCTCGTCATTCCCGAACTGCAGCGCCGCGGGCTGTTCCGGACTGCTTATGAAGGCAAGACGCTGCGCGAAAATCTCGGGCTGCCATTTCCCCACACGAGGTGGAGTGCCGCCTACACCGAAGCCGCCGAATAAGCGAAACCGCAAAAGGAGCACTGGCCATGGCCCTGGATACGGAACAGCAGATCGCCCTGCAGAGCTATAACATCACCTCTTTCTGGCGGCAGAAGCCGGTGCGGGAGGCCCTGGCATTCTTGCGCAATTTCCTGTCGCGCTATGGTCTGCTGATTGTCTTTGCGCTCTTTTGGGAGATCGCACCGTCGCTCGGCTGGACCAATCCGGCTGTGTTGCCGCCGCTGGGCGCGATTTTGCGGGCCCTCTGGAACGGCGTTACCGTCGGCACCTTCTCCGGCGACATTCTCATCAGCCTGCAGCGCGCGGGCACAGCCTTTGGCGCGGCAGTCGGCGTCGGCATTCCGCTCGGCCTGTTCATGGGGCATATCCGGATCATCGAGCGCAGCCTCGATCCCATCCTGCAACTGTTCCGCCAGACCTCGGCGCTCGCGCTTTATCCGGTCTTCATCCTGCTGCTCGGTCTCGGCGAAACCTCGAAGATCTTCGTGATCTTCTGGGCGACGCTCTTCCCGATCCTGCTCGCCACCATCGGCGGCGTGAAGCAGGTGGATCCGAAGTTGATCGAGATGGCACGCGTCTATGGCACCAAGCCGCTCACCGTCTTCCGCCGTGTGGTTTTGCCGGCGGCCCTGCCGCAAATCTTCGTGGGCCTTCGACTCAGCGCCACGACCGCACTTCTGCTGCTCATCGCCGCCGAAATGATCGGCGCCAATTCCGGCATCGGCTTTCAGGTGATGAACGCCCAATACAACTTCCAGATTCCATTGATGTTCGCCGCCATCCTTTTGCTCGCCCTCCTCGGTCTGTCGGCGAATTTCATTCTGGAGACCCTGCAGGCCCGGCTCTGCCGCTGGTCCAAGGTCAAGAACTGATCATCCGCATATCTCAGCCCTTCCACTCCAAACTTTCCACGGAGACTAACATGCAGATTTCCCGTCGCTCCTTCGGCCGCATGGCCGCCGCCGCTAGCCTTCTCCTCGCGGGCACGGCTGGCACCGTCTTCGCAGCCGAGCCCGAGCAGGTCACCATTCGCTATCTCGCAAGCCAAGGCGGCCTTTCCGGTCACGAGCTTGCCGAAGCACTCGGCTATTTCAAGGATACGGGCATCACCTTCAAGAATGTCGGCTATGCCCAGGGCGGGCCTGCCTCGCTCTTCGCGCTGGCTTCCGGCGACGTCGAACTCGGCAGCGCGGCGACGGCCGCCGTCCTGAACTCGATTGCTGGCGGCAATGATTTCGTCGCCGCCTATGCGTCGAACGGCATCAACAAGACCACCGAGAGCATTTTCTACACGCTTGAAGGCAACCCGATCAAATCCATCAAGGATCTCGCCGGCAAGACGATCGCTGTCAACACGCTTGGCGCCCACCTCGACTATACCGTACGCGAGGCGCTCCACTCCGTCGGCCTGCCGGAAAACGCCGCCAAGCTCGTGGTCGTGCCCGGCCCGCAGCTGGAACAGGTCCTGCGCTCAAAGCAGGTCGACATTTCGGCTTTCGGCTATTGGCAGAAGACTTTTGAAGGCGCCGCCCTGAAGAACGGCCCCCTTCAGAAGGTTTTCGGTGACACGGATGTTCTCGGCGAAATCGCCGGCGGCTTTGTCGTGCTGCGCCGCGACTGGATCAAGCAGCATCCGGCCGCCGCCAAGACCTTCGTCGAGAAGTCGCAGGCCGCGCTCGAATATGCCCGCCTCCATCCCGAGGAAACGAAAGCTGTCATCGCCAAGGTTCTTGCCTCGCGCAACGAGAACCCTGATATCGCGCAGTATTTCACCGGTTACGGCGTGCGCGAGGGCGGCAAGGCCGTTCCACGCGACTTGCAATTCTGGATCAACATCCTCGCCCGCGGCGGCGTCCTGCAGCCGGGACAGCTGAAGGCCGAGGATATTCTTTACGATCCGGCGAACTTCGCCGTCGCCGCGAATTGAGGAAGCAGACAGATGGCACTCGCTGAACTTGCCACGCGTGGAGAGGTGACGATCCGGAACCTTTCCAAATCCTTCTCGATCAACGGGCGCCATCTCAATGTGCTCCAAGCGGTCAATAACCAGATTCGCGCCGGTGAGAGTCTGGCTATTGTCGGAGCCTCTGGCTCCGGCAAGACGACCCTGCTCAGGGTTCTCGCCGGCCTCGAAGAGGCCGACCGAGGCGAGGTATTGATCGACGGTCAGCCGGTCCATGGTGTGGGCACCGATCGTGCCGTGATCTTTCAGGAGCCACGGCTTCTCCCTTGGCTGAGCGTGCTCGACAACGTCGCCTTTCCGCTGGAAAACCGCGGATTGCGAAAAGCAGAGGCTCGGGATCGCGCCCGACACTACGTGGAACTCGTCGGTCTCGGCGATTTCACCGAGGCGCTGCCGGCCCAGCTCTCGGGAGGCATGGCGCAGCGTGTCGGCATCGCAAGGGCGCTAGCGGTGAAACCGGAAATTCTGCTTCTCGACGAGCCCTTCGGCGCGCTTGATGCCATGACCAAGATCACGATGCAGGAAGAGCTGGCGCGCATCTGGCGGGAGGAAAAGGTCACCATGATCCTGGTAACCCACGATCTCGAGGAGGCCGTCTACCTTGCCGACCGGGTCCTCATTCTCGCCAAGGAGAAAGGCGGCCGCACACGCGAGATCGACATCGACCTGCCACGCCCACGTAACCGGAGCGAGGCGCGTTTCGTCAAGTTCCGCGAGCAACTCTTGAACGAGTTCGGGCTGCACTGACCGCGGGCCTGGAACACAAACAGAAGAACGTTATCCAGCAGATCAGCGACCGTGCGGCGAACGCCGTCCGCCCACGATCGAGGCCGAGGGTCGGGAGGCTGTTCGCGAGATCGTTGCGGCCGGCGGCTGTGTTGGTTTGTTTCCCGGGCCGAGTTTGGACGGGGCCGATGCTTTGTTCCTTTGGAAATCGTGGGGGCCGACGACATGCTTATGGACGAGGCCCTGATCTGTCTCAAGGAGCGAACCGGAGCCAAGCCAGTCAACGCCTTCTTCAAGATCGCGCGGTCGGAGGACCTCGTCAAACATTGATGAAGGCGGGTGCCGGCCGTTCTATTCCGCGACGGCGTCCCTCAACGATCGACAACACCTTATCGCAAACTCCGAAATGCCGCCCTGATCTCTTCGCTGAACAGTTTCGGTTCCTCCCAGGCGGCGAAGTGGCCTCCCTTCGAGGCGCGGTTATAGTAGACCAGCTTGGGATAGGCGCGGGAGAGCCATTCCTTCGGGGGCTTGTAGACCTCGCCGGGGAAAACAGTCACGCCGACGGGCACCTGAATCGCCGTAAGCTTCACGCCTGAGACCGTGTTCTCCCAGTAGATGCGTCCGCTCGAAGGCCCGGTGTTCGTCAGCCAGTAGAGGGTGATGTTGTCGAGGATCATGTCCTTTGTCAGAGCCTTTTCAGGTTCACCGCGCGTGAAGACCCAGTCTGCGATCTTGTCATAGAGCCAGGCAGCTAGGCCGACTGGAGAGTCCGCAATACCGTAACCGACAGTTTCCGGACGCGTATTCATGATGGCGGCGTACCCGAAGCCATTATTCAGAAAATCCCTGGCATCGTCGAAGATCTTCTTCTCGTCGGGAGAAAGAGTCGCGGGGGCCGGGGCGCCGTTCTTGAGCGCCTGGGCAGCGTCCGGCGGAAAGGTGGTGCCCCGCTCGATCCGGTTGACGTGAATGCCGAGTAGGCCTTCCGGTGCCCGCCGGCCAAGGGCATCGGAAATGATCGCGCCCCAGTCACCGCCTTGGGAGACGTAGCTTTTGTAACCTAGACGCTTCATGAGCACGTCCCAAGCGCTCGCGATGCGCTGGGGGTTCCATCCGGTCGTGTTCGGCTTCTCCGAAAAACCGAAGCCCGGGATGGACGGCAGCACGAGGTGGAAGGCGTCTTCGGCCTTGCCTCCGTGCGTCGTTGGATCGGTTAGCGGGCCAATCACATTGAGGAGTTCGAACACTGAGCCCGGCCAACCATGCGTCATGATCAACGGCAGCGCGTTCTCGTGCGGGGAACGCACGTGAATGAAATGAATATCAAGCCCGTCGATGTTCGTCAGGAACTGCGGAAAGGCATTCAGCCTCCTCTCGGCGTTGCGCCAGTCGTAGCCGGTCTGCCAGTATTCGACGAGACCGCGCAGCTTTTCCGGCTGGACGCCTTGGGATCGATCTGTGACGGTCTCACCGTCAGGCCAGCGCGTGGCGGCGAGCCGCCGCCGCAGGTCAATCAATTCCGCTTCAGGAACCTCGGCCTTGAAAGGGCGAATTTCGCCGTTCCAGCCCGGTTTCGCCATTCTGGTTTCTGCCGCTTTCGCAAGCGACGGCAACACCGCGGTCGACAGGGCGATAGCCGTTCCCCCGAACAACAGCGTCCGACGAGAAAGGTCGATGGCTTCTACCTTGGCACTTGCTGTCATGACGTATCCTCCTCCTTTGTCGGACTATTTCACGGTCTCAAGGAGCTTCGCATTCTTGGTGACGATGTATGTCGCCAATTCCGAAGCCTTGCCTTCGCCGACGTTGCGCGCGGAATGGACAACGCCATCGGGGATGAACAGGGTCTCGCCAGCTTTGAGCGTCAGGGCTTCCCTGCCCTCTAGCTTGTATTCGAGTGTCCCTTCGAGAACGTAGGCAACTTCCTCGCCAGGATGTCTATGATTCACTGCGAAAGCGCCGGGATTGAAGTCGACGCGCACCTGGACGACTTCCTTGCCGGCGACGCTGATGTCCTCCTTCACCAGATCGGTCCGCTGAATTTCGGGCTGCTGGGCCTGCGCGGGCTGGTAGATGACGGCGGCAGCGACAAGAGCCGCGGAGACGATAAACCGTGCGTTCATGGATTGCTCCTTCGTTGGCACTAGCAGGCGCAACCAATGCCCCATGCTTCCGAGCCAAAATCGGACCGTTCGGTATCCCGGATATTTCTGATGCCGGTCGCAAATGTATCGGAACCAAGCCAACCGAGGGTCTGGATACAATGCAATACAAAATCGTCCGCCGCAGATTCTGCGTGGCTTGACGATATGTTGCATATGCATCATTATGCCTTACAGGGAATGAGCCCAACGGTCTCTCCTGTACAATATCATCATTCTAGAACAAACATTCTGTTGCGTACGCAACATACAGGCAAATTGGTACGGAACTGGTTGGCGACGGTCTCGCCAAGCTTCCGCAATCACTATCGTCGCCTCCAGAGGCGAGCAACAACACACGAAGGAGCCTTGAAATGTTGAAACACTCGATACCCCTCCTTTCCTCGCTCATGCTGAGCGCGGCATCGGCTGGTTCAGCCGGCGCTTCTCCCAGCAGCATCCATGCCGAGATCGGATACATAGAGGTAGCCCCCGACATCACGCTTCGACGCATGGTCGCCCACAGCGCCGCGCCTAAGGGGACTGTTCTCTTCCTCCACGGATTTCCGGAGACGCTACTCGTCTGGAAGGATATCGCGAACGCACTTGCGCGGGACTACGAAGTCCATGCTATCGATTGGCCAGGCTACGGAATGTCATCGCGACCCGCAGTCGCGACGTTCTCGTATTCGCCACGAGACTATGCCGACATTCTGAGAGCCTACATCAAGTCTGCGCATGTCGATCGCTCAAGGCTGACAATTTACGCGACCGATATCGGATCGCTTCCCGCATTGCTGGCAGCGATTGAGGAACCTGATATCGCCAAGAACATCGTCGTCGGAGACTTCGCTCCGTTCAACAGGCCCGAATACATGTACAAGAGCCTCCAGAACCTCAAGAGCGAGCCGGCGGCATCCAAAACCCGTATCCACATGAACGGGACGAGCGCGGAAATCCTCGCAAACGCCTATCGCCGCGGCCTGCCACCCGAGGAACAGTTCGACCTTCCGGCCGAGGTGCTGAAGGACATGACGGAGGGATGGGGGCACGGCGACATCACGTCCGCTGACGCGTTCTACCAATACTACTCGCACTTCACGCGCGACCAGGACTATCTCGAAGAGCACCTCGGTGAACTCAAGACTCCCGTCAAACTCGTCTGGGGCGAAAAGGACCTCTACATCAAGAAAGAGATGGGAGAGGAATTTGCGCGGCGAACCGGTGCGCCCATGACTGTTTTGCCGGGTATCGGCCACTACCCGCACCTCCAGAAACCTCAGAATACTGTCGCTGAAATACGGGCGGCGAAGTAGCGCCGACGAAGCGTGGTCTGTAAGACAACGGCCCTGCCCGATGAGCGCAAAGGCTATCGTGCAGGACTGGGATCAACGGCGTCGCCGAGGCTTTGCTTCACGTTGAGAAAGTTAAGGAACCGAGGCGCCGAGATCGTCTTCACTTCTGCTCGTCTACTCTCGGAAGACTCTCGGCAACGCCAATGATGGCTTTTGCACCAACATCGCCAACGAGCTGGCTGGCTTTCCGCTGCGCCTCGCGCCAGGCAGGCGCGGCGTCATTGAGGAGCTTTTTTCCAGAATCCGAAATGACGACCGGTCTACTGCGGCCGCCATCCGTCGGAAGCTCTTCGATCCAACCTTCTGCAAGAAGCGGTGCAAGACTGCGGGTCAAGGTCGTCCGATCCTGAAAGTTTGCGCGGCCGATCTCGGCGCGGCTAGCACCACCCAGTTTTGCAATCATGATCAACATCGAGAACTGCGATGCATTGAGGCCGTAGTCACGCAATTCCTGATCATAGATGTTTGTAATCACCCGGGAGATGCGCCTGCTCCTCGTCATCAAGCACCGGGATACGACCTCGCTGACGATATCAGAGTTGGAATCACGTCGATCCATGGCCATCTCGCCCCAGCATTCAATCGGATCTCGTTTTGTAGTGCATATGCAACATTTCGTCAATTGAGCTGCTTTGTCGACATGTCCATTAGACTTTCAGATCGCCAACCTACTCCGGCAGACCCGCTAGTCGTAGGCCTTCGATGTATTTGGCCATGAGCGTCTTATCGAGATAGGGTGCACGCGAACTGTAACGCTCGATCGAGAAGTCAGGATTGACCTTCAGAAGTTCGCGCGCGGCCTGGCGCGCCTCTTCAAGCCGCCCCAGTTGGGCGTAGGTCGCTGCAAGCAGGCGATAGGCGGGCCCAAGCTCGGCCATTTTCTCCAGAAGGGACAGTGCCTCCAAATATTTTCCCGAAAGAAATTTGGCTGCGGCGATATCCCAGAGATACCAGTCGGGGCGGCTCGGATTGAGGCGAACGGCAAGCTCTCCCATCCTAACGGCATCGTCAAGGCGCCCAAGATAACCAAGGGCATCGCAATATTCGGCGAGGAGGTCACAGTTGCTGGGAGCCAGTTCTCGGGCGCGCTCATAGCAGGCTACGGCTCGCTCGGCCTCTCCCCTCCAAAGGTGAACGACGCCAAGAGCCCAGTGGGTATCAGCGTCGATCGGGTTTAGCTTCAGGGCTTTGCTTAGCAGGGCCGATGCGGTCGCAAGCGCGGTATCGATTTCAACGATTTCGTTCCATTTCAGCTTCCGAAGCTCGATCCAGGCCAACCCGATGTAAGGCCGCGGAAACTCCGGATCATCGGCTATCGCGGCGAGATACATTTCCCGCGCAAGTCGCACATCCTCTTGGCTCGAGCCCTGATGAAGATGCCGGCCCCGCAAATACAGATCGTAGGCTTTCAGCGATGTAACAGGCTTGCTCAGGGCGCGTTGACGCTCCGCCTCTTCTATCTTGACGCTCAGCGCGGCCGGTATGGAGCGGGACAGCTCGTCCTGAATGTGAAAGATGTCGATAAGGTCGAAGTCGTATTTTTCCGCCCAGATTCGTTCACCCGAAACATTGATGAGGTTGGCACTCACCCTGACACGATTGCCAAGTCGCCTCACGCTCCCCTCGAGGACGTAGTGCGGGATTGACTCGGCGTGCTGTTGCCCTGAGGGCGGTTGTTGAGCGACAACGATCAGCCTGGAGAACCGCGCCAAACCTGCCGCGACATCTTCTGTTAATCCCGCCGCGAAATAATCCTGGTCTGGATCGCCGCTGAGATTTGAGAACTTCGAAACGTACAGCAATGTTCTGTTCGGCGAAAACTCCGGCCCAAGGCGCGTTCCGACCGACTGCACGGCAGGCTTGGGTGTCGCAATAAACTCAGGATTCGCCCCTTCTGCACCGTCGTCGACGATGATGTTGAAGATGCGAATTGGCCGCTCGATGTTCTTCAGTGCGTGCTCGCCCACATCTTCGAAGCGGATGCCCAGACGCTTGCCTAAGGTGTCGCGCACCGATGCGGATATCGCTATGCCTCCCGGTTTCGCGACATTCTCAATGCGAGCTGCAACGTTCACGCCATCGCCGTAAACATCGTCGTCCTCGAAGATAAGGTCGCCGATATTTATACCGATCCGAAATTCTATCCTGCGATCGCCGGGGACACGCGCATTGCGTTTCTGCATCTCCGATTGGATCTCGATCGCGCACAGGACCGCCTCTTCAGCAGTCTGAAACTCCGTCAGCATCCCATCGCCAACAAGCTTGATTGTATGGCCCTGATACAACGCGATTTTCACGTCCCAAAGTTCGTGTCGGTGCAATTTTAGAGCGGAAAGTGTGCCTTTCTCGTCGATCCCCATCAGTCGACTATAGCCGACCACGTCAGAGGCCATGATGACAGAAAGCCGTTGCTTCATTGTCGCCCACCCCCATCAAGTCAGCCAATGGCCACTCAGATTAGCATATACGCAATGTCGAGACACTTCCTGGCGCGCTCAAGAATTCGTCTTCGCTCGCCCCGTGGCGGACGGTGTCCACTTCGCGCCAGAAGCAGCCTGCGCTATAAGTTACAACCTGGACATGGACCTTGAGGTCTGCACCCACGTCGAATGTTAGTAGCCTCCGTGTCAGGGCGAGTGATACAGAAATTCGAGGTGCCCATATGAAACTCATAACGGGTTGGCTCACCTGCAAGCAGGGAATGCGAGAGGCGTTCCTTGCCGCTATGGAGCCGCATGTTGTGTCCACGCGCGCTGAGCCAGGCTGTGTGTTTTTTGAGTATCATCGGCACAAGGATGAAGACGACGTGGTGGTTCTGATCGAAGGCTTTCGCGATGCGGAGGCACACGAGTTCCATAGGCGAACCCCGCACATGATCGCGATGCAGGCCGATGTGCGGCGGCTCCTGGCAAGATTGAGTTTGATCGAGACGGTCTCGGATGAAGTCGCACGTTATGATCTCGATTTCATCGCAAATCCGCCGGGCCCCTATCGTCCTTAGTCCTGCAGGCAGCTTGCACGTCGATGTGCGTGCTCCCACAGCACCGTTCGCACCCGCCGCTGTCGTTGGCAATCGTAAAACACCCAAGCCTGTTGATGTGCTACATTGTCACCACGTGCTTTTGTGGCGGGAGGGATCGAGAATGCAGCGCAAGCTGGCCACGATCATGGTCGGAGATTTCGTCGGCTCCACCCCTGCGATGGAAACGGACGAGGAAGGAGCGATCACCCGGATTGACGCTGTCCTCGACACTGTTCGCATGGTCATCCAGCGCCATGATGGCCGCGTCTTCGGCACCGCGGGCGATGCCCTGCTCGCCGAGTTCGGCAGCCCAGTCAATGCGCTTAGGGCCGCCATCGAGGCGCGCGCCGAGATCGCTGCCCTTCCTGGCTCGAGTGGCGGCGACATGCGTTTCGGCCTGCATGTCGCGGATGTCGTCGTCGTGGGCTCGGACTTGCGCGGCGATGGCGTGAACATAGCCGCGCGAATTGAGGCGTCTGCGCCACCTGGCGCAATCGAGGTTTCGGGGGTGCTTTACGACCAGGTCCGTCGGGTCTCGCCTTGTGGATTTGAAGACATCGGCGAACGTCGACTGAAAGGAATTTTCGAGCCGATACGGATTTACCGGGTTACTGAACTGGTGGACCGCCACCTCTATCAGTTCGCTCCAACACGATCCTCTCCCAATGCTGCACAGCCTCCCCGGACAAACTCGATCGCCGTGGCGCGGTTCGACATTGCGCCCGGCGCCATTGCGGATCAATCCTTCCTGGCGGACGGCATCACCGACGACCTGACTCTTGAACTGAGCCGGCTGAAGGGGTTGTTTGTCAGTTCCCGTTCGGCCGCGACCGCACTGACGACCAAAGACCCGGTCGAGATCGGCCGCCTTCTCGGCGTCGGCTACGTCGTCAGCGGCTCGATCCGGCAAGCGGGCGACGACCTCAGGGTCAACATCTCGCTGACGGAAACCGGAGAGGGTCTCGTCATCTGGTCCGATCGCATAACGCGTCCGTTTCGCGAACTGCTTGATGTCATGGATGAAATCATCGCGCGTGTCGCAGCAACCGTGTCCGGACGGGTCGAGCAGTCGGAACTTGCGGCCGCGCGGCTAAAGCGCCCGGAGAACATGACGGCCTATGAGTATTACCTACGGGGACTGGACCATCATCGCTTGGTTGGCGTTTCGGACACCCACATACACGAAGCCATGACCTGGTTCGAGCGGTCAATGACCGCTGATCCCGGTTTCGGCCGCCCCTTCGCCATGCACGTCTGCTCGTGGAGCAACTTGCCAAGCTTTGACCTTCATGAGGCCGAAAAGCAGGTTGCGCATGCGCTTGCACTCGACCCGACCGACCCGGAAGCCCATCGCATCATGGGCGCGATCAAGATGAAATCGGGCGACTTCGCCTCGGCGCGTTACCATCACATACGCGCCAAGGAACTCGCTCCGAACGACGCCTATATTCTCGGCCGCAGCGCCGCGTTCTATGTCTATGTCGGAGAGGCTGAGCACGCCCTTGGAATGCTTGATCGTGCCGAGACACTCGATCCCTTTCTGCCGGTCTGGATCACTGAAGAGCGGGTGGCGGCCCTCTACGCGCTGGACCGCTTCGAAGACATGATGCGCGTCGCCCTGACACTACCGTTTCAGACCAGGCGGACGTTGCTTTATCAGATCGCGGCTAGCATGGCCTGCGGCAACAGCGGAAAGGCTGAACTCTTGGTTCGGCAAGCGCTTTCCCTCGATCCGGGCCTGTCTGCGATATACATCCGGATGCAGGAGACCTATGCCGACGAGTCCGTCACCGAAGCCCTGATCGAGCGGAACTGCGATGCCGGCCTGCCGCCAAAGCCGCGGAAGCCTACACCCCGCAAGAAATCAACTTTGCTGAGATGACGAACGGCCGATCAGCCACCCACGCGGCGCAGAACAGGTGGCGTCACGGAGCTTCACCTGGCTCAGCATGGAGCGCGGAAGCCCGGCCGCCCCGCACTGGACCGGCAGAGCCGCCACGGTCGATCACTACTTAATCTGGCGCCCCTACTCTCCAGCCTGCCTGAGGGGCGTGAAGCCGATCTGCATGCGCTGCGGATTTTCCTGGCGGAGCGTGCGCAGCATCTCCTCATACTCCCGTTCGGCTTCTGCCGTGACCGACGGTCGAACCTCCTGCAGGGCCATGGCGAAATTCTCCTTTGTCACCGTCGACGCAGTCAGAGACTGACGCAGTGCAATCAGCCCTGCTCGCCGTGTCAGGTCTTCGAGATCTGCCCCTGTAAACCGCTCCGTCTTGTCGGCGAGTTCATCGAGATCAACATCGTCGGCGAGCGGCATCTTCTTCGTATGGATGCCAAGGATCTTCCGCCGCGCTTTTGCATCCGGCACGGGAACATAGACCAGTTCGTCAAAGCGCCCCGGTCGCAGCAGTGCCGGATCGAGCAAATTCGGCCGATTGGTCGCTGCCATCACGACGACGCCCTGCATGTCTTCCAACCCATCCATTTCGGCCAGTAGCGTGTTGACGACCCGCTCGGTCACCGCCGGCTCACCCAGCCCGCCGCCGCGGACGGGGGCCAGCGAGTCGATTTCATCGATGAAGATGACGGTCGGGGCAACCTGTCGTGCGCGTTCGAAGAGCCGCGAAACCTGCTGCTCGGACTCGCCGTACCATTTCGAAAGCAGATCGGACGATTTGGTTGCCACGAAGTTCGCTTCGGCTTCGCGCGCCACGGCCTTTGCCAACAGTGTCTTCCCGGTCCCAGGAGGTCCAAACAAGAGAAATCCCTTTGCAGGGCGAATGCCCATCTGCCTAAAGGACTGCGGTGACCTGAGCGGCAGTTCCACCCCTTCCTTCAGTCTCATCTGCGCTTCGTCCAAACCTCCGACATCGTCCCAACGGACGTTCGGCGCCTGGATCATGATTTCGCGCAACGCGGAAGGTTGAATGCGCTTCATGGCGGACGTGAAATCGTCCTGAGAGACCGTGAGCTTTTCAAGGATCTCGGTTGGGATACCCTGCTTCAGATTGATATCGGGAAGAACACGGCGCAGCGCATCCATCGCCGCTTCGCGAACCAACGCACCGAGATCCGCTCCGACAAAGCCGTAGGTCGTCCTCGCGATCTCATCGAGATCGGTGTTCTCGGCGAGTGGCATGCCCCTGGTGTGGATCGCGAGCACCTCGCGCCGGCCGCGCTGGTCCGGTACGCCAATGACGATTTCGCGGTCGAAACGCCCGGGACGGCGGAGCGCCTCGTCAATCGCGTCTCGCCTGTTCGTCGCGCCGATGACAACAATATTCTGCCTCGGCTCCAGCCCATCCATAAGGGTTAGCAACTGGGCGACAATTCGCCGTTCGACTTCTCCGGTCACCTGCTCGCGCTTTGGCGCGATGGAGTCGATTTCGTCGATGAAGATGATTGATGGCGCATTCTGCGAGGCTTCCTGAAAGACCTGCCGCAAACGTTCCTCGGACTCCCCGTAGCGGCTGCCCATGATCTCGGGACCGGCGATGTGGTAGAAGTTGGCTTCCGTCTCATTGGCGACAGCACGGGCCAACAGCGTCTTGCCGGTGCCCGGGGGGCCATAGAGAAGCACGCCCTTTGGCGGTTCGATGCCGAGGCGCTGAAACAACTCGGGATGGCGCAGTGGCAGCTCCACCATCTCGCGGACTTGCTCGACAGAGGTGCCGAGTCCGCCGATATCGTCGTACGTTACGTCAGCTCGGCGTGCTTCCTTCGGTTCCTCAAACTGCGAACGCAATTCGACAACCGTCTGCTCGTTCATCTGGACGATGCCTCTCGGCTGTGTCGAGACAACGACGAGCCTGATTTCCTGCAGACCGTAGGCGGGAAGATCGAGTACGCTCCGTAGCAGCGGGTCCGCAGCGCGGGGATCTCTTACGCGTTGCTGGACTGAGGTCGATACAACGTCGCCGGCCACCATTGGGCGGTGAAGAAACGTGCGCTGCAAAGCTTCACCCGGTCCCTGCAACACCAGGTTCTTCTGCGCCGGCGCGAGGACAACCTTCGTCGCCGGCCTGACCTCCGCCTTGCGAACTTCGATATGGTCGCCGCTTGTTGCGCCTGCATTTACGCGCTGAAGGCCGTCGAGCCTGATCAGGTTCAGGCCCTCATCATCGGAATAGGGCCCCATCGCGATCGCGGCCGTATGCCGCTTGCCGATGAGCTCAATAAGCTCGCCTTCTCGTACGCCGAGCTTGGTCATCGCCTTCGTGGAGACGCGGGCGATGCTCGCTCCCGTATCCTGCGGTGGCATATTGGCAACCTGCAGCGTGAGGATCTGATCGTCGGGGACAGACATGATACCTCCAAAATCGCTTGTGATGAAACGCTGCGCTGACAGCTAGAGAGCTTACGGAAAAGACAAGCGGTTTTCATGCGAACACGTAAAAAGACTTGCGCTTCCTTGCCGCCGACACGACGGATCCGCCTACTGATATTCGAAACGCGTGATGGAGCGAATTATACAGAGGTATAGGTGAGCGACCGTTTCACGGTTGGACAAAGTGCTCCAGTGGTCCACCGGTTGAGCCTCGGTGGAAAGCCGCAAAACTCGGAAGCTTCACAATCCCCTCGAGTTTTACGCAGCCTTCGCCCCCAGGCAGCCATCCAAGCTCTCCCCAAGCCCGTTATTCCGCCAGGCTATCGACGAATGCGCGGATGCCGCCGACTACTACAGTGGTTTAGCGGACCGGACTGACCGTCGAACAGGTGCGGACCCGTATGGACACAAAAAGGGCCGGCTGGGATAGCCGACCCTTCTTTACTGTCAGGTTTACGCTGAGTTAGAGGCCGTTGTCCTTCATGATCTGGCCTGCATTTTCCTTTGTCACCTTGAGCGTCGGCAAGACGACATTCTTTTCGACTTTTTCTCCGCCGAGATACTTGATCGCCTGACGCAGGCCTTCCGCGCCCGGCGTTGCATAGAGGAAG
The DNA here is from genome assembly GCF_012932765.1 of Rhizobium sp. 57MFTsu3.2. NCBI lineage: Bacteria > Pseudomonadati > Pseudomonadota > Alphaproteobacteria > Hyphomicrobiales > Rhizobiaceae > Rhizobium > Rhizobium sp. 57MFTsu3.2. Next base: position 7,528 of record NZ_JDWI01000015.1, on the reverse strand, counting down.
GTCGCACTGAGTTCACCATTGTTCACCCAGGTCACGCCTTCTCCGGGAAGCGCATCGATGCCGATGAACTTGATGTCCTTCTCACGTCCGGCATCCTTGGCAGCGAGGTAGGCGCCATAGGCCATCGGATCGTTGTGGCCATAGACGAGGTCGATCTTCTCATTGTTGCGGAGCGCGGTGGCCATGATGTTGTAGGCCTGGTCCTGCTTCCAGTCGCCCGACTGCTGGTCGAGCAGGTTCTTGATGCCCGGCTCCTTGTCGGTAAATTCGTGGAAGCCGTCGTGCCGGTCGTGTGCCGGCTGGGTTCCCATGCCGCCCCAGATCTCGACGACATTGCCCTGCGCCTTACCGGGCCCGCCGAGAAGTTCAACGGCATATTCCCCCGCAGCCCGACCGATCAGCTTGTTGTCGCCGCCGACGAACTGGACGTACTTGTCGGTTTCGACGTTGCGATCCAAGACGAAGACCGGAATCTTGGCGTCGATCGCCTGCTGGACGACGCCGGTGAGGCCAGCGGATTCCTTCGGCGAGATCAGCAGCGCATTGACTTCCTGGCGGATCAGGTTTTCGACATCCGCAACCTGCTTTTCAGTCTTGTCCTCACCGTCGGTGATGATCAGCTCGACTTCGGGATGCTTTGCGGCTTCCGCGATGATGTCCTTGTTGAACTGCGCCCGCCAGGGCTCGATCGTGGTCGCCTGGGAGAACCCGATGCGCCACTTCTTGTCTTGCGCCAGCGCGCCATGCGTAGCGAAAAGGGATGTAGTGGTGAAAAGCGCGGTAGTGACGACCGCGAACTTCAACATGTCACGACGTTTCATTTCCGTTTCCTCCAGTGTTGAGAGACATGGTCTCCTTGCGCGGACGCTCCTCCCCGGACGCCTCCGATCTCGCGGGCCGCGGCAGTGTCAGCCGCAACCGCGCCAGAATATCGCGGGCATTGCGCTCCTGAACGAGCACGGTGCCGATGATGATCAGTCCCTTCAGCACCAGCTGAAGGTTGGAATTGATGTTGTGGAGCTGCAGGATATTCGACAGCAGCCCGAAGATCAGCACGCCGCAGAAGGTGCCGGCAAGGCTGCCGCGTCCCCCCATCAGGCTCGTGCCGCCGATGACCACCGCGGCGATGGCGTCGAGCTCCAGCCCAGCCCCGGCATCGGGCTTGCCCTGGCGATACTGCGCAACGTAGAGGATCGCGGCGATGCCCGCGAGCAGGCCGGAGACGGCATAGGTGACGATCTTGACCCGTCCGCTGTCGATGCCTGAAAGCCGCGCCGCCTCCTCGTTGCCGCCGATCGCATAAACGAAGCGGCCGAACGGAGTGAACTTCAGCACGACCGCATAAATCGCAATCGCCGCAATGAAAAAGATACCGGGCATGGGAATGATGCCGAAGACCAGCGAGCGGAGGATATCGAAATCGGCCGTGGCGTTCGACCCGGTATAAACCGGCAGGACCGCATTGTTCTGACCCGCCGTCAGCCGAGCGATGCCGAGCGCAGTCACCATCATCGCCAGGGTGACGATGAAGGGCTGCAGGCGGCCGACGACGATGATGATGCCGTTGATGGCGCCAAACAGAAGGCCGACGGCCGGTACGACGAGCAGCACGCCGAGCACACCGAACTTGGTTTCGCTCTGCGGCACGATATAGAAGAGCAGCACGGTGCAGAGGGCGATACCGACCAGCGCCGGGACATAGATGCCCCGCGTGCGGTCGAGCGTCAGGTCGCGGCTATGGCTGAAGCCAGTGCGGCTCTTTTCAAGATTGGAGAAGATGAACCGGGTCACGGCGGCCCCGATGACGAGGGCGGCAAGCAGCACCGACGGCACGCCGAGCAGGAAGGCGGGTGTGTCCCCCGGAACCGTCAACAACATGGCACAGACGACGCTGCAGATTGCCATCAACGAACCGACCGACAGGTCGATGCCGCCGGTGATGATGACGGCCGTCATGCCGGTCGCGATAAGCCCCGTCGTCGAGACCTGACGCAGCACGTCGAGCAGGTTGCCGCTGGAAAGAAATATGTTCCTGCCCGACGACGTCACCGGCGACCAGGCGACACCGATCAGGAAAATCGCGATCAGGCCCCAGTACAGTTTCGTGCGGGAAACAAGCTTTATCACATTCATGCGGATGCCTTCTCCTGCCTGTTGCCGGATCGCGGTGCCGCCAATTGCATGATCCGCTCCTCCGTCGCGATCGCGCGGTTCAGGATACCGGTCTGGTGTCCTTCGGACATGACGAGGATGCGGTCGGAAAGATGCAGGAGTTCCGGCATTTCCGAACTCACGACGACGATCGACATACCCGCTTCGGCCAGGCGGAAGATCAGGTCGTAGATGTCGCTCTTTGCCCCCACATCGATGCCGCGGGTCGGCTCGTCGAGCAGCAAGATGCGCGGCGTCGTGGCGAGGCACTTGCCGATCACGACCTTCTGCTGGTTTCCGCCGGAAAGCGTTGCCGCGACCTGTTCAATGCCCGAGGCCCGAATACCCAACGTCTTGATGGCGTCGGCGGCAACCGCCGCTTCCGCCGCAAAGTCGCGCAGGCCGAAGCGCGCCATTCGGCTGACGAGCGGTAGCGCGACATTCTCCGTGATCGTATCGTGCAGGTGAAGTCCCTGCATCTTGCGGTCCTCAGTGACGAAGGCAATGCCCAGTCGGCGCGCGTCCGTCGGCGAGCGGATCGTGACCGGCTGCCCGTCGATCAGAATCTCACCGCCGGCCTCCCCGTTGCTGGCGCCCGTTATCGCCTGCAGGATCTCGGTACGCCCGGCCCCGAGCAGGCCGCCGATGCCAAGGACTTCACCTGAGGCGACCTCGAAATTGACGCCGGTCAGGACCTGCTTCCAGCCGTGCCGGTTGGCCACGGACAATGACAGATTTCTCACCGACAGGACTGCACCGCCAACGGCGGTCGCTTCGTGCCTGATGGTTTCGGCACGGCTGAGATTGCGGCCAACCATGCCGGCGATGACCATGTCTTCATCGATCTCCGACTTCGGCCTGGTCCAGACGTGCCGGCCGTCCCGGAACACCGTGACGCGATCGCTGAGTTGCATTACCTCGTCGATCCGGTGCGAGATGTAGATGATGCCCACCCCTTCCGATGCGAGCTGGCGCATGATCGTGAAAAGCCGCTTGCATTCATTCGGTGACAGCGCCGATGTCGGCTCGTCCATGATGAGCATCCGGGCGTCGAGCGACAGCGCCTTTGCGATCTCGACCAGCTGCTGTTCGCCGATCCTGAGCGACGACACCCGTGCTTCGGGATCAAGATCGATGCCGAGCCGCGTGAGCAGGGTCCGGGCGGCATTCATGCTTTTTCGGCGATCGACAAACAACCCGGCGATCAAGGGCTCCCTGCCTAGGAAGATATTGTCGGCAATCGACAGCTCAGGGACGAGATTGAGTTCCTGGTGGATGATGGCGACACCGGCAACCTCTGCGTCGCGCACCGTCGCGAAGTGAACCGGAGCCTGGTCGATGATGACGGCGCCATCATAGTCGGCGTAGACACCGGACAGGATTTTCATCAGGGTCGATTTGCCGGCGCCGTTCTCGCCCATCAGCGAGTGGATCTCACCGGCGAACAGATCAAATTTCACATGATTGAGCGCGGCAATTCCGCCAAACGACTTCGAGACGTCGACCGCTTCCAGCACAGGCGCGGTGGACGAAGGTGGCGCGTCGGCGCGCGAAGACAAATGGCCCACTTCTTCCTGCATGACAATGACGGCCTCCCTTCCATCTTTGTCTCGCGGCTGTAAGCGACAGTAGAAGCTAATCTAAACGTTTCGAATCTGTCAAGAGATCAGTCGCCCTCCAACGCTTTGATCTTGCTAAGAACTTGCCATTTTCGTAACATGTTGGACAACGCATCGATCTAAACGTTTTGAATTATGGACCGGATTTCTTCCAAAAGACGAAAATCCCAGCCGACCATGCTAGACGTCGCTGCGACGGCAGGCGTCTCGGTTGCCACGGTCTCGGCGGTCGTCAATGGTACCGCGCCGGTCAGTTCCGAACTGCGTGGCAGAATCGAAAATGCGATTGCGGCCATCGGCTATAAACGCAACGCCATTGCCCGAAGCCTGAAGACGGGCGCCACCAAGACGATCGGGCTCGTCATCGCCGATATCACCAACCCGTTCTTCACGGATGTCGTCGCCGTCATCCAGGATGTGCTGCATCGCGCCGGTTACGCTGTGATGCTCTGCTGCACAGACGAAGATCCGGTGCAACAGGAGGAGCAGATTTCGCTTCTCCTGGACAGGATGGTGGACGGCCTGATCATTGCGCCGGCTGGCGACGACCATGCGCTTGAGCGCGTCCTCCAGCGCGCCGGTATCCCGACCGTACTGATCGATCGCATCAGCCACGGCATCGCGGCGGATGCCGTCGTCCTCGACAACCAGCGCGCGGTACAAGACGCGATCGACTATCTTGTCGGCCTCGGCCATCGCCGGATCGGCTACATCTCGGGTTCGCTTGATACCTCCACCGGCCTCGGCCGGCTGGCCGGCTATCGCGGCGCGCTTGACAATGCCGGCATTCCCCAGGACGACGCATTGGTGCGCATCGGAAACTTTCGCGAGAAAGACGCCTATAATGCCGCCATGCAGTTGCTCGTGATGCCGGAACGGCCGAGCGCCATTTTCTCGGCAAACAACCTGATGGTCATCGGCGTGATGAAGGCGATCCGGGACATGGGGCTGCGTTGTCCCGATGACATCTCGGTGTCGAGCTTCGACGATTTTCCCTGGGCGGATGTTTTCCAGCCGAACCTGACGACCATCGCCCAGCCGGTACAGGCCATCGGTGAACACGCAGCCCAGCTCATTCTCGACCGCCTTGCCAATCGCTCCGACCGCCCTCCCCGGCAGATCGTACTTTCGGGCCGCTTGACGATCCGCTCGTCCTGCCGGCCTTTCTCTGCAGCTGACGGAGGTTAAAGATTTGCGCGAGATGGGCGGACGAGCGGAGCTCCCGACGGGCCTCGTTCTAGCTCTGCATCAGTTGCTCGCCCGCTTCTCTACTCGTCACCAGCCCATCGGCGCCGCGCAATAGGCTTCCCGGCCGGCGACCCAGGTGCGCCGAACCACGGGGGCGCCGCCCTCTGGCCAATCGACCAATATGAGGTCCGCCCGCTTTCCGACTTCGATCACGCCGCGATCGAAGAGCCCCGACGCACGCGCCGGATTGCCGGATACGAGCGGCCAGAGCGCGTGGACCGGTGCCACGCCATCGGCCTTGAGCCTGGCCAGGCCAAGCAGCATCGCAGGATAATAATAGTCCGAGGCGAGAATATCGCAGAGACCCTCGCGAATCATATCGGCGGCACCGATCGAAACAATGTGGCTACCGCCGCGCGTGGCGTTCGGCGCGCCAAAGACGATGAAGTCACCAGCCTCACGGGCGGCCCGCGCCACCCGCTTGTTCGTCGGGAACTCACTGATCCGTGCGCCACGGACGCGGAAGAAGTCGCGCGTTTCAATCTGGCTATCGTCATGCGACAGCATCGGTGCGCCGGCGGCCTGGCCGAGGGTCGCCACCTCTTCAATCGCGGCTGGTACTTGCGGACGGCGATCCCACATGTTCCTGACGAGCGCGACCATGTCAGACACCGGGATCTTGGCCCGCTTGGCGCGTTCCGCCATCTTCTCCGCGAACGCAGGCGTTTCGGGGTCGACTGCCGGGAAGGCCGGATCGAGGTCAAACGGCCGCTCCTGCAACGGTATCGAGGGATGCAGCATTGCCATTGATGTGTGGTCGTTGAAGGCAATCGACGGCAGGCGCGGTCCGGCGAGCGCCTCGCGAATAAGCTCGATCGCCTCGAAGCAGAAGGTTTCCCAACGGAGCTGGACACGATTGTCCACCGTCAGACGCGGGCCGAGTGCGTCGAGAGCGCGGACGACGGCGTAACCGTTTTCCACAGATCGAAGCCCCGGCTCCCAGCTCAGCGTCAGGGCGTGGTAGGCAGTCGCTATCCCATTGGCGGCAAGCTGACGGTCTGTTTCGAGCAGCGCAGGAGCGACGGGGAGCATCGTCCCCGGCCGCGGCATGATCTGCCGCTCGAAGGCATCGCCATGAATGTCCACAAAAGCCGGAGCGAGGAGAGAGCCGCGTCCATCCACAATGTCCGCTCCGTCGCGTGCACCGTCGACCGCCATGATCCGGCCGTCTTCGATGCGCACGGAAGCGGGCTCCAGACGGTCGCCAAAAATGACGGTCGCGCCCTCGATAATCACTGCCGAATTGTTCTGCATTGGTGTCATTCCACGAAAAGGAGAGTGCAGCAGCCCCGTTTCATCGGAGGCCTGAGTGCCACGCCGCTTCGAACCAGCCGATATGACAGATTTGAGAATGTCGCTGTGCACAGGCATACGTTGACTGACACGGTAGCGCAGGTCCCCAGCGGTGTAATCCGTCCACAGTGGAGGTGCGTTGCATGTGGCGCGATGGCCAACCTCCGCCAGTCCGTTCTGGCGATTTCTCCGTCTACAACCGTATCGTTAGTTGCGAAACGATAGTACCTTGCGTGGTGGGCACAAATGCCTTGGACCAGACGGGAGACGACAAGTATGTACAACCATATTCTCATTTCTACCGATGGATCGGAAGTAGCGCAGAAGGGTGTCGATCATGGGCTGTCGCTTGCAAGCAGCCTCAAGGCCCGCGTGACGATAATCATGGCAACAGAGCGGTTCCCTGTCTACGCGCATGCCGGGATTGCCGGCGCCTATATTCCCGGGCCGACAGAGATGGCCCAGTATGAAGCCGGTCAAAAGGAAACAGCCGAGAGAGTGCTGGCTGGGGTCAAGAGAGCAGCAGAAAAGCTCGGCGTGCAGGCGAACACTGTCCATATCCCGCAGGCTTATCCGGCCGAAGCGATTGTTGAGGAGGCCAAGGCTCTCGACTGCGATTTGATCGTCATGGCATCACACGGCCGTAGGGGTTTAAGAAAGCTGGTGCTCGGGAGCCAGACATCGGAAGTCCTCGCGAGCAGCCCGGTGCCTGTCTTGGTGGTCCGGTAAGTCGTCACTTCTGGGAAGCGGTGTCCCGCGGGGCCTGCGCCGAAACCGACCAGCGCGGCTGGCTCCAAATCTCGGTCATCGGCGAGCGAAATCGGGGACGGCACCGCGTCTGAGGTTGCGGAGCCGAGCTCGACACGGAGTCCAAAAAGAGAAAGCTCCTCGGCGCTTGCGCGGACGTTATGTATCCGATGTATAAGTATATTCGCTCGCTTCAGGAAGACGCCGAGCTAGATCGCCTGGGAAGCGCTCGCTTTTCGGCGAGCCATAGATTGTCCGACCACGGGCGATTTGGTTGCGGGGGCAGGATTTGAACCTGCGGCCTTCAGGTTATGAGCCTGACGAGCTACCGGGCTGCTCCACCCCGCGCCAAGTGCAAAACCCTTTGGGTTTTGTCACGGTGCGTAAACTGCGAAGCAGTTTACGCTACTGCCCGAGCAAATTGCCGAAGGCGATTTGTCTCGTGTAAGGGACGCACTGCATGTTTCCGG